>NZ_JBHJRC010000124.1:0-22053 GCF_042261735.1 Kitasatospora sp. NPDC056327
CCACCGCGGCCCCGGTCTTGTAAACCGTCCTGGTGGGGCGGGGGGCGGGGCCCGCGGGGCCCTGCGCGGGGGGGGGGCGGGGGGGACGGGTGCGGGGGTTACCGGGTCCCGCCGCCCGCCCCGGCACGGTTGCGCGGGACCGCGCCGCACGCATGGGTAGTGGCCCCCCATTGATCCCCGTACCGTTCCGGAGGTCCGCTGGAGAGCGGCCCGGTACCGCGCTCCCCCGCACGCCCCGGACGCCTCCCCCACACGTCACAGCGAGCAGAGCCAGGTGAACGGCATGCACGACCCCCACGAACCGCCGCGCCGGACGGTGCGGCGCACCGCGATGTACCTGCGCTGCCGCCCGTACGACCCGAGGGAGGCCGACTACGTACGGTCCGCGATGGAGCACCTGGCCGGCCGCCTCTCGCTGCCCGTCCCGGACGTCTACGCCGACCACGGGCTGAGCGCCCGGGGGCCGCTGCCGGCCCTGGCGAGCCTGCTGACGGCGGCGGAGCGCGGCTGGGTGGACGTCGTGCTGGTGCCCGGACCGTTCGTGTTCGCGCTGGACGACCGCGCGGCGGCGGCGACCGTCCGGCGGCTCGCGCGGGCGGGCTGCGCGGTCGTCGAGACGCCGGGACGGGTCGTCCGGCCCGCCGGGGACGTCCCGGTCCGCCGGTACCTTCCCGCCGCCTGGTCCGACCTGCCGGGCCCGCGCGCCGGCGCGGGCGGCGTGCCGGTACCGCACCCGGCGCTCTGAGCCCGCCGGGACGCCCCCGACCGGGCCTCGCCGTCCGCAGCACGGCCACCGGGCCCGAACGCCGACAGCCGCGTCCCCGCGTCCCCGCGCCGCCCGCCGTCCGCCGTCCGCCGTCCGCGACACCGGCCCCGGAGCCGGCGGACCGCAGCAGCACCCGGCCACCCGCCCGCCCGACCCCGCCGGCCGGCCCCGCCACCGGTGGCCCCGGACCCGCCCGCGCCCGCCCCACCGCCACGACCGCTCCCCGGCCCGGCCGGCGGACCCGCCCGACGCGGGCCGCCCGGGCGCGGGCATCATAGGGACATGCCCGCTCAGAGACGATCCGCCCCCGGCCGGGCGCCCGGCCACCGGGCCGGCAGCCGCCGGGCACGGTGCCGGTGAACCGCCCGCCGGCACCGTCCGCCCCGGAGGACGCCACCGGGCGGCCCGCCTTCGTCGGCCGGGCCGCGGAGCTCGCCCGGCTGACCGCGGCGCTGTCCCGGCCGCCCGCCGTGGTGCTCGTCGAGGGCGAGGCCGGCAGCGGCAAGTCACGGCTGGTCGCCGAGGCCCTGCGCGCCGCCTCCGACCGCGCGGCCGGCGACGCCGCGCCCCCCACCGGCGCACCGCCCGGGCGCGCGGTGCTCGTCGGCCGCTGTCACCCGCTGCGTGCCCCGGAGCCGTTCGGGCCCGTGGTGGACGCGCTGCGCGACGCCGCGGCCCTGCTGCCCCCGCCCACGGCCCTGCCGCCCAGCACCGGCGCGCTGCGCCGGGTGCTGCCGGACCTCGCCGACCGGCTGCCCGCGGCACCGCCGGAGGGCGGGGAACTGCTGTCGGCCCACCGGCTGCTCGCCCAGGGGGTGCGGGCCCTCCTGACGGTGCTCGACGACCCGGTCCTGGTGGTCGAGGACGTCCAGTGGGCCGACGACGCGACCCTCGACCTGCTGCTCCGGCTGGCCCGCGACCTCCCGCCCCGGCTCTCCCTGGTGATCTCCTACCGCCCCGAGGAGCTGCCGCCCGGCGCCCCGGCACCCGCCGCCGCCTTCCGGAACCCGTCCGGCGGGGCCGTGGGCCCGGTCCTGCTCGGTCCGCTGTCCGCGCCCGAGGTCGCGGAGCTGGCCCGCTCCGTGCTGGGCCCGGCGGCCACCCCCGAGCTCGCCCGGATCCTGCACGAGCGCAGTCTGGGCCTGCCGCTGGCCGTCGAGGAGGACCTGCGCGCCCTGACCGGCCCGCGTCCCGCCGAGCGGGCCCCGGCCGGCCGGGGCGGCACCGACCAGGGCGCCGCGGAGCGTCCGCTCCCCCGGCGGACCGGCGACCTCGCGGCGGAGCTGGCCGCCGCCGGGGTCCCGCGCGGTCTGCGCGACGCGGTGGCCGGGCGGCTGGCCCGGCTCGGCCCGGACGCCGCGGCCGTGGTCGCCGCGGCCGCGGTGCTCGGGGCGCCCGCCGACGAGGACCTGCTCACCGCCGTCGCCGGGCTGGACGCCGGGGCGGGCGCCGACGGCCTCACCGAGGCGCTGCACACGGCCGTCCTGCACGAGACCTCGCCCGACCGGTACGCCTTCCGCCACCCGGCGGCCGGGCCGGTCGCACGGGAGCGGACCCCCGGGCCCCGGCGCCGGGCGCTGCACCGGCGGGCGGTCGCCGCGCTGGAGCTGCGGGAACCCCGGCCGCTCGCCCGGATCGCCGAGCACACCCTGGCCATGGGCGACCGCAGTGCCTGGCAGGACCTCGCCCAGGCGGCGGCCGACCAGGCCGTGGCGCTCGGTGACCCCGGCGGCGCCCGCCGGATGCTGCGCAGCCTGCTCGACGAGCCCGATCTCGACCCGCCCCGGCGCGGCCGGGCGGCCCTGGCGCTGGCGCGGCTCGCGGCCGACGACGTCGATCCGGCGGCCAGCGTGCAGGTGCTGAGCGGCATGGTCGCCGACCCCCGGCTGCCGGTCGCCGACCGTGGCGAGATCCGGCTGGCGCTCGGCTTCCTGACGGCGGTGCACAGCGGCAACCGGGCCGGCTTCGACCGGATGCGGGAGTCCGTGGACGAGCTGACGGAGCGCCCGACCCGGGCCGCGCGCGCCATGGTGGCGGTCGCCATGGACGAACGCGACGGCGCCGGACGGCACGCCTGGGAGTGGCTCGCCCGGGCCGAGCGGCTGCTGGCGGACAATCCGGACGAGGAGGTGGCCGCCGCGGTGCTGGCCACCTCGCTGACCTTCCGGGCCCGGGCGGGCGACCCGGCGGTCTGGGACCGCCTGGACGAACTGCCGCGCGCCTCCGGGAGTCCCGAGGTGATGCGCCAGACCACCCGGGCGCTGTACAACACCGGCGAGATCGCCATCGAGCTGGGCTACGACACCCGGGCCGCGCACCTGCTGACGGAGAGCCGGCGGATGGCGCGGCTGACCGCCATCCCCTATCTGGAGTGCTACAGCCGGCTCGCGCTGATCCGGCTCGACATGCTCGCCGGGCGCTGGGACGGGGTGGAGGAGCGCTTCGAGGCGCTGGGCGCGGAGTTCGACGACCTGGCGATGGCCGGGGCCGAACGCTCGCTGCTGTTCGGGCGGCTGGCGGCGGCGCGGGGCCGGCTGGCCCCGGCCCGCGAGGAGTTCGAGATCGCCGTCCGGTTCGGGCAGCGGGAGTCGCAGGTGACCGTCGCGCTGCGCGCCGCCGCCGGGCTCGGGGGTCTGCAACTGCTGGAGGGCGACACCGCCGGGGCCGCCGCCACGGTGGGCCGGGCGGTGGCCACCGCCCGGCAGGCGGACGCCTGGCCGCGGACCGCCGAGCTGCTGCCGGTCGCGGTGGAGGCGCTGCTCGCGACGGGCGGGCGGGGCGAGGCGGGCGCGGTCGTGGAGGAGGCCGCCGGGGCGCTGACCGGCCGGGACGCGCCCGCGGTCTCGGCGGCCCTGGACCAGGCCCGGGGGCTGCTGGCGGCCGCGGACGGCGGGCCGGAGGCGGCGGAGGTCTTCGTCCGGGCCCGGGACCGCTGGCACGACATCGGGCGGCCGTACGAGGCGGCCCGGGCCGACGAGCGGATCGCCGCGGTGCTCGCCGTCGGCGACCGGGTCCGGGCGGCGGAGCGGGTGGCCGCCGCCGAGCGGGTCTACCTCGGTCTGGGGGCAACCACCGACACCGCCCGGTGCCGCAAGCTGCGCCGGGACCTCGATCTCGGCGGAATCGTCTCGCCGGGGCGCCGGGGCTACGGCAAGCAGCTGTCGCCGCGCGAGCGGCAGGTGGCGGAGCTGCTCGCACAGGGGACCGCGAACCAGGACATCGCCCAGGCGCTCTTCCTGTCGCCCCGCACGGTGGAGCACCACGTGGCGAACGTGCTGCAGAAACTGGGCACCACCCGGGCGGGGACGGCGCAGGCGCTGGCGCGGGCCGACACCGAGGACGCGGCGGGCGGGAACGGCTGATCCGCCGTCCGCCGGGGTGGCGGTCCGGCCCCCAGCGTTCCCGGCGACCGATAGGTAGTCGCCCGCATTGATCCGGCCGGTCCCGGCCGGTTCCCTGGTGGTCACCGGTGAGCGAGCGGGGCAGCCGCTCCCCGACCAGGAGGGAACACCAGAGATGAACGCACGTCATCACGCGCCGAGCGCGCACGTCCTACCGGCGGCGGACGACCCGGCTCCGGCCGGGATCGCGGTCCGGATCTCCCCCTCCCCCCGCAAGGCCGGCCACCATCCGCTCGCCCTGGTCCGGCTGGCCCGGCTGAGCCGCTCGGGCCCCGCCGTGCACTGGACGCACTGAACACCTCTCCGGACGCTTCTCCGGACACCTCGTCCGAGACACCTCTCCGGGCCGCGTGCGGGCGGTCCCGGCGGACTCACGGACACGCGGCGGGCCCCACCCGGCAGACCGGGTGGGGCCCTTGCCGTGCGGACGGCACGGCGGTGGCTCGCTCAGCAGCCGGCCGGCACCACGACGGTGGCGGTGGCGGGCGGCCAGCCCCACTGGGTGGTCTCCAGCGTCGCGGAGGCGGTCGAGCCGCACGGGACGGTGCCCGTGATCCGGGCCACGCCGGTGCTGGACCGGTCCACCAGAACGGTCGGCGAGACGCTGCCGAGCCCGGCGCCGCCCACCACCGCCGCGGTCATCCGGTAGGACACCGAGCGCGGCGTCCAGCCGACGCCGCCGGGCGAGGACTGGCCGAAGAAGGTGACCTGGTCGCCGCTGACGACGGCGCAGATCTCGTTGACCACCACACCCCGGTAGCCGGTGACGCAGGTGCCCGGGACGGGCCCGGAGACGGCGGTGCCGGAGACCGCGGCGGCGGACACGGCGGCGGCCTGGACGGTGCCGGACACGGTCAGGGCGGCGGCGGTGACGAGGATGGCGAGGGGCCGGTTCATCGGGCGATTCCCGTTCGTGGGTAGGGACGACGGCGTGAAGCCATGTGACATTTCACGCTTCACATCGCACATGCTGGCATCGATTCGCGCGGAACTCCTAATTCCACCCTTCTCTTTGAAGCCCGGTGTCGATTTCAGCCTTCGGATGACCGATTCCTGTCGTGGCATCACCCTTCATGACGCCCGGTGTCCGCTCATGAACACTTCATTGCAGCCGTTGCCCGGGCCGCCCGCCGCCACGCAGGATGAACCGGCCCGGCCGCGCGGGCGAACGCGCGGCGGACGGGCGGCCGACAGGAGGCGATCGTCGTGTCCGCGCAGCAACTCCATCTCGCCCTGCTCCCACCCGGGGCCGGGGGCACCGGCCCGGCCGGCCTCGCCGGACTCGACCGGCTCGCCCGCACCGCGGAGCGGGGGAGGTTCGACTTCCTCCTCCTCGGCGGCCACCGGCCCGGCGACACCGCCGCCCCGGGCCCCGGCGCGGCCGGCCGCCCCGAGGTGCTGACCCTCCTCGGCGCCCTCGCCGCCACCACCGACCGGATCGGGCTGGCCGCCGGCCTCGGCCCCGCCGTCCACGAGCCCTACGAGCTGGCCCGGCGACTGGCCACCCTCGACCACCTCAGCGGGGGCCGCGCCGCCTGGAGCATCACGGCCGGCCACGACCCGGCCGCCGACGGGAACCTCCGGCACGGCGGCCTCCCCACCGACACCGACCCGCACGCCCACGCCACCGAGTTCCTGCACGCCGCCCGGACGCTGTGGGACAGCTGGGCGGAGGACGACGTCCCGGCCGACCGGACCGGCGGCACGTTCGTCCGGGCCGGCGCCGGCGCCTTCACCCACCGCGGCACGCACTTCGACATCACCGGCCGTTTCACCACGCCCCGCACGCCCCAGGGCCACCCGGTGGTCGTCCGGACCGTCACCTCCCCGCAGGACGGCGAACTCGCCGCCGCCGGCGCCGACGTGGCCGTCGTCCCGCACCTCGCGCTCGCCGAGGCCCGGACGCTGCGTCAGGACCTCGGCGCCCGGCTCGCCGGACACGGCCGGTCCCCCGACGGGCTCAGGGTGCTCACCGCCGTCGGGTACGTCCTCGGTGACAGCCCCCGGGAGGCACGCGAACGCCTGGCCGCCGCCGGCCCGGGCGGCGCCGGCGTACCCGCCCCGGCCTTCGTCGGCACCCCGGACCAGGTGGCCGAGGCGCTCACCGAATTCGTCCGGGGCGGCGGCTCGGACGGCTTCCTCCTCACCCCGCACCCGGCCTCCGGGTCGCCCGACGCGTCCGACGGGTCCGACGGGTCCGACGGGTCCGACGGGTTCAACGCCTTCGATGCCTTCGTCGACCGGGTCGTGCCGCTGCTCCAGGCCGCCGGCGTGCACCGCACCGAGTACGCCGGCCCCACCCTCCGCGACCACCTCGGGCTCGCCCCGACCCGCCGACCGAGCCGGGAGACCACCGCATGAGCAGCCCCGCGAGCCCCGCCGGCCCCGGTGCCACGGCCGCCACGGCCGCCCCCGCCGAGCCCTCCGGCACCGACCGCGGCCTGCCGCCGCTGCACCTCGCCGTCGCCCTGGACGGGGCCGGCTGGCACCCGGCCGCCTGGCGGGCCGAGGGCGCCCGCCCCGGCGAGCTGTTCACCGCCGGCTACTGGGCGGACCTGGTGACCGAGGCCGAGCACGGCCTGCTCGACCTGGTCACCTTCGAGGACGCCCTGGCCCTCCAGTCGGAGAGCCTGCGCGGCCCGGACGACCGCACCGACCAGGTCCGCGGCCGGCTCGACGCCGTGCTGATCGCCGGCCGGGTCGCGCCGCTGACCACGCGGATCGGCCTGGTGCCGACCACCAACGTCACCCACACCGAGCCGTTCCACCTGTCCGCCGCCCTCGCCACCCTGGACCACACCAGCGGCGGCCGGGCCGGCTGGCGGCCGCAGATCTCCGCCCGCGCCGACGACGGCGGCCACTTCGGGCGGCGCGCCACCCCGCGGCTCGTGGAGGGCGACCTCGCCTCCTCCGACCGGATCTCCGCACGCCTCGCACCGCTCTTCGACGAGGCCGCCGAGGTGCTGGAGGTCGTCCGCCGGCTCTGGGGCAGCCGGACGGACGGCTGGACGAACGGCCGGGAGAGCGGCCGGGAGGACGGTGGGGCCGACGGGGACGGCACCCGCCGGATCGACTTCGACGGCACCCACCTCTCCGTCCGCGGCCCGTCCGCCACCCCCCGCCCGCCGCAGGGACAGCCCCCGGTCACCGTCCTCGCCCACGCCCGGATCCCCTACGAACTGGCGGCCAGGGGCGGCGACGTCGTCTTCGTCACCCCGCACTCCGCCACCGCCACGGCTTCGGTCCTCGGCGAGGTCACGGCCGCCGCCACCGCCGTCGGCCGACCCGCCGAACGCCCCCTCAAGGTCTTCGCCGACCTGCTGGTCCTCCTCGACGACCGCCCCGGCGAGGCCGCCCGGGCGAAGGAGCGGCTCGACGAACTCGACGGCGCGCCGCTCGCCACCGACGCCGAGATCTTCACCGGCACGCCGGCCGAACTCGCCGACCTGCTGCTGGAACGACAGTCCGTGGACGCGCACGGACTCCGGCTCGACGGCTTCCGGCTGCGCCCCGCCCGCCTCCCGCACGACCTGCTGGCGATCACCCGGGGGCTCGTCCCCGAGCTCCAGCGGCGCGGCGCGTTCCGCACGGCGTACGAGGCCGACACCCTCCGCGGCCACCTCGGCCTGCCCGGGCCCTCCGCCCCGCGGGTCTGACACACCGGTGGCCGGGCCTTCGGGGGCCCGGCCACCCCACCTCACCGGCCCCCCCGCGCGGCCGGCCCGGGGCACCCGGAGCCCCGCGGACCCCCCGGCGGCCCGCGGAACGGTGTCCGCACGAACAGCCACCGGCGGGCCGACGGGCCGTCAGGTCCGGTACGAAGCGCCCCGGCCCGGTGGCCCGGCTGTCGGTGCCGGGCCGTAGATTCGGCGGGACCGAGCACCGGCCGAGCGATTCGGCGCCACACGGACAGGACACCGAGCCCGATGAACCCCGCGACCCAGATACCCCCGAGCGAGGCGCACGGCGTCGCGCTCACCGAACGCGTCATCGCCTCCGTCGGGGCGGATCCGCACCGCCGGATCCTCGACTACAGCGAGTGGGCCGGGCCCTGGCTCACCGGCGAGCCCGAGCCGCTGCCGGCCGGGGCGCCGGCCTGGGCGGTGTTCCCGAGCGGACGCCCGCTGCCGCCGAGCCTGCGGCGCTGGCTGGCCTTCGACACCGGCCTGCTGCGCCGGTTCGGCTGGCTCGACGAGCACGACGCCTTCGTGCCCCGCCCGCTCGGCGAGCTGGCCCGGGACGAGTTCGGCGACATGTGGGGTTCCTGCTTCGACGGCGTGTCCGAGCGCTTCGACGAGTGCTTCCTGCTGCCGGGCGGCTCCGACTCGCGCCGGGTCCTGGTGACGAGCAGCGGCGACGACCACGGCGAGTACCCGGTGGTCGCGCTCGACGTGGACGACATCCCCTGCGTCGAGCTGATGTACCCGGGTCTGGACGTCTATCTGGCGCACACGGCCGGGATCGTCACGGCACGGGGCGAGGGGTACTCCTGCCTGGCCCGGGACCGGGTGTACAGCCGCCGGATGATCACCCACGCCCAGCACCTGTTCTCCGGCGAGTTCGCCGAGGAGTGCTTCCCGGACCTCTGAGGCGGGCGTCGGCGGGGGCGGGCACGAGCTGCGGACGGCCGTCCTGGCCAAGCCCAACGGGTGGTTCGGGCGGTGCCGCACGGCGTTCGTCGCACCGTTGCGTCGTCTCGTCGTCCACCCGGCGCCGACCCGCCGGTGGGAGCGCGCCCGGCGCGACCGCCGGACCCTGCTCGCCGACGGCGGCCCCGGCCCCGTCGGACAGCCGCCCGGCCCGAACCCCGTCCCCACCCCGGTCCCGCGGCCACGCAGGTGGCCTGCGCGGACGTGGCAGACTGCCCGCCATGAGCGAGCACGAGGCGGCCGGCGTCCCGCTTCTGGTGGTGGACGGGGCCAACGTCGTGGGTTCGGTCCCCGACGGCTGGTGGCGGGACCGGCGGGGCGCGGCCGAGCGGCTGCGCGACGCGCTCGCACCGGTCGCCGCCGCCGGGATCCCCGGCGACCGCTCCGGCCTGCCCGCCTGGGCGCGGACCGGTCCGCTGGAGGTGCTGCTCGTCGTCGAGGGCGCCGCCCGCGGCGTGACCGGCACGCCGGGGGTCCGGGTCGAGGCCGCGGCCGGCAGCGGTGACGACCTGATCGTCGAACTGGTCGCGGCGGCCTGGACCGCCCGTCCCGGACGGGACTGTCTGGTCGTCACGGCCGACCGCGGGCTGCGGGCCCGGGTCACGGCGCTCGGCGCCGACGTGACGGGCCCGCGCACCGTCCGGCCCGCCTGACCCCGCCCCACCACCCGGCCCGGCCCCGTCACCCGCCCGGGCAGTCGCCGCACGGCCGCCGGTTCCCCCTTTCGGCTGATCGGGGCGACGGCCGGCCCCCGACCGCGCCCGGCCGTACCGGCACGCCCCGGACCGGCGCGGATCGGCCCGTGCCCCGGCCGTAGCACGAACCGGACCGTGCTCGTGGCAAGTTCACCGGGAGACCGCCCGCATTGGCGAACCGGGAGCGAGCGCCGCTTCCGGGTGCACCGGGAGCGGTAAACCTGGAGCCGACGCCGACCCGGCCGCGGGCCCCGGCGTCCGGCCGGGCCCTCCCGCCGGCACGCGCCCCGTCCCAGGGCGCCGTACCGCGAGGGCGCCGCCGTGCCACCCCACCCACCCCGCCCCGGCCCCGCCGGGTCCCGTCCCGTCCCCCACTCTTCCGATCGTTTGAGGATTCTGAATGCTTGGTGCTGGTTCGTCACCCGGACGCCGGCGCTCCGCCCCCGTGCTCGTCTGGCTCCTGCCCACCGTCGTGACGGCCGCCGTCGCCACCGTCACGGTGACCGCCGCCTCCCCCGGCGCACGCACCGCGGTCGCCGTCTGCGCGGTCGTGGGCACCATGGCGGTGGTCCTGGTGGCCGCCGAGGCCGCCCGCCGGGGCCGGGCGACGGAGGAGCTGCGCGCGCGGGCCGTCCAGCGCGAGGGCGAGTTGATCCGCCGGCTGACCCGGCAGGAGACCGAGTACATCCGGCTCGCCAAGTCCGTCCTGCCCGCCGCGATGACCCGGCTGTCGATGGGCGAGGGCCTGGACAAGGTCGTCGACGCGTACACCCTCCAGGACGTCACGGTCGGCGCCGAGTTCCGGGCCGCGCAGCAGACCCTGCTGCGCGCCGTGCTGGAGACCGTGGAGAACGAGGAGGTGCTGCGCGAGTCCGCCCAGCGCTCCTTCGTGAGCATCGCCCGCCGCGTGCAGGCGATCGTCCACCGGCAGGCCGCCGAGCTGCGCAGCATGGAGCACGCGCACGGCAACGACCCCGCCGTCTTCGACGACCTGCTGCTGCTCGACCACGGCAACGCCCTCATCGGCCGCCTCGCCGACAGCATCGCGGTGCTCGGCGGCGCCCGGCCGGGCCGCCAGTGGAACAGGGCGGTGCCGCTGTACAGCGTGCTGCGCGGCGGCATGTCCCGGATCCTCGACTTCCAGCGGGTCGAGCTGCACCCGGTCTCCGACGTCGCGGTGATCGGCCCGGCCGTCGAACCGCTCATCCACGCGGTGGCCGAACTCCTGGACAACGCCACCCGCTACTCCCCGCCGCACACCGGGGTGCACCTGACCGCGGTCGAGGTGCAGACCGGGATCGCGATCGAGATCGAGGACGGCGGGCTGAGCCTCAGCGAGGAGGGCCGGGCCCGGGCCGAGCGGATGCTCGCCGAGGCGCAGGCCGGCATCGACCTCAACGACCTCGGCGAGTCCCCGCGGCTCGGCCTGGCGGTCGTCGGCCGGCTCTCCAAGGCGTACGGCTTCCAGGTGTCGCTGCGTCCCTCGGCCTACGGCGGGGTGCGGGCGGTGCTGGTCGTGCCGCAGGAGCTGATCACCACCGCCCCGGCGACCGGGCGCGCCCACGGGATCGGCGTCACCGGCTCGTCCGGCCCGGACCCGGTGGACGACCGCCGGCCGCACACCACCCGCCCGCCGCGCCGCCCGCTCACCGGGTCGCTGCCCGGCCCGCTCACCAGCGGCGGGGACGGTGTCCCGGTGGTCACCGAGCGCACCGCCAACGGCCTGCCCCGGCGGCGCCGGCACGCCGCGCCGTCCCCCGGCCGCGGCGGCCCGGCGGGCCGCGGTTCCGCCGCCCGGCCCACCGGTCCCACGGCCGGCCCCGTCGGCGGCCCCACCTCGGCCCCGGTCAACGGGGTGAGCCCGGTCAACGGCGCCGGGCCGGCCAGGGGCGCGGCTCCGGCCGGCGGCGGGGGCGGCGCTCCGGAGGCGGTCCAGCCGGGCCTCTGGCTGGCCGCCTTCACCGAGGGCGTCAACGGCACCGGCCCTGCCGGCCACAGCAACGAAGACTCGACGGGGACCCGGAGGGACGAGCGGTGATCAAGCCACGGACCAACATGGACTGGCTGCTCAAGCAGCTGGCGGACGAGGTCCCGCTCGTCCGGAACGTCGTCGTGCTCTCCGCCGACGGCCTGCGGATCGCCCAGCACGGCACCGAGACCGACACCGCCGACCGGCTCGCCGCCGCCTGCGCGGGCCTCCAGAGCCTCGCCTCCGCGGTCGGCCACGAGTTCCCGCACGGGGACGGCCGGATGCGGCTGGTGGTGATCGAGATGAGCGGCGGGTTCTTCTACCTGATGGCGGCCGGCGCCCGCGCCTACCTCGCGGTGCTGGCCGACGAGGGCGTGGACGCCGGACTGATGGGCCAGCGGATGCGCGACCTGGTCGCCCGGATCGGCGAGCACCTCAGTACGCCTCCGCGAAGGGGCGAGCCCGTCGCATGAGCACCACCGGCCAGGACCTGGGCGACGAACCCCCGGAGCGCTTCTACGTGATCACGCGCGGCCACTCCCGGACGGCCGGACGGGCCGCGTTGGACCTGGTCACCCTGATCGTCTCCCGGGCGGAGCCCACCCCCTCGATGCCGCCGGAGCACGCGGCGGTCCTGCGGCTGTGCGGGTCGCCGCTCTCCGTGGCCGAGATCTCCGCCTACCTGCGGCTCCCCGTCAGCGCGGTCACCGTGGTGCTGGCGGACCTCGTGGCCGAGGAACGGGTCGAGGCACGCGCCTCCGTCCCGGCCGCGCTCCTTCCCGACCGTGCCCTCTTGGAGGCGGTGATGCATGGACTTCAGCGGCTCTGACACGGTGCTCGGGCCGGCGGACGAGGACCTGCTGCCGGACTCGGCCGCCTCGGCCGTCAAGGTGGTGATCGTCGGCGGCTTCGGGGTCGGCAAGACGACCCTGGTCGGCTCGGTGAGCGAGATCCGCCCGCTGACCACCGAGGAGACGATGACCCAGGCCGGGGCGGAGGTGGACGACCTGGCGGGCATCGAGCGCAAGTCCGAGACCACCGTCGCCATGGACTTCGGCCGGATCAGCATCAGCGACGAGCTGGTGCTCTACCTGTTCGGCACGCCCGGCCAGGAGCGGTTCTGGTTCCTGTGGAACGGCCTGTTCGAGGGGGCGCTGGGCGCGGTCGTGCTGGTGGACACCCGGCGGCTGGAGGTCAGCTTCGACGTGATCGGCCGGCTGGAGGACCGCGGCGTGCCGTTCGTCGTCGCGGCCAACGCGTTCCCGGGCGCCCCCGCCTACCCGGACGAGGAACTGCGGCTCGCGCTCGACCTGCCGCCCGAGGTGCCGATCGTCGCGTGCGACGCCCGGATCCGCGCGTCCGGGCGGGACGTGCTGCTCGCACTCATGCACTACCTCTACGACCTCGCGCACTGAACCGCCCACCGCCCGCCCTCCCCTCCCCGTCCCCCACCCGCCGACGCCCCCGGAGACACCGTGACCAGCCCGTTCCGCGACGACGCCGCCCTCGCCCCGCCGGCCGGCTGCCCCGCCCACCGCACCGGTGGACCGGGCGCCCCCGACGCCCCCGGCCAGGACGGCCCGGACGGACCCGGCCCCGACGAGCCCCACCTGGACGAGCTGCCCGTGGCGGAGCTGCTGCCGCTCTACGGCCCGGCCGCCGAGGCCGACCCCGTGGGCCTCTACGAGCAGCTGCGCGCCGAGTACGGCGAGGTCGCGCCGGTCCGGCTGCACGGCGACCTCCCGGCCTGGCTGGTCCTCGGCCACTCCGCGAACCTCACCGTGATGCGCACCCCCTCGCGCTTCTCCCGGGACTCCCGGCGCTGGACCGCCTTCCAGCAGGGCCGGGTGGCGGCGGACTCCCCGCTGATGCCGGTGATCGCCTGGCAGCCGCTCTGCGTCTTCGCGGACGGCGCCGAGCACCGCCGATTGCGCGGCGCCGTCACCGACGGTCTGAACGGCACCGACCGGCGCGGGGTGCGCCGCTTCGTCGCCCGCTACACCGCCGAACTCGTCGAGCGGTTCGGCGGGACCGGCCGGGCCGAGCTGGTCAGCGGGTTCGCCGAGCACCTGCCGATGCTGGTGATGACCCAGCTGGTCGGCATGCCCGAGGAGTACGGACCGCGCCTGGTCGAGGCGGCGCGCGACCTCATGAAGGGCACCGAGACGGCCATCGCCAGCAACGACCACGTGGTGGCGGCGCTGCGGCGCACCGTCGAGCGCAAGCACGGCGATCCCGGCCCCGACCTGTGCACCCGGCTGCTGCAGCACGGGGCCGGGCTGACCGACGAGGAGGTGATGGAGCACCTGCGGGTCGTGCTGCTGGCGGCGAACGAGACCACCGTCAACCTGATCGCCGACACGCTGAAGATGATCCTCACCGACGACCGGTTCCGCGCCCACCTGTCGGGCGGTCACATGACCGTGCCGGACGCGCTGGACCAGGTGCTGTGGGACGCGCCGCCGATGTCGCTGGTCGCCGGGCGCTGGGCGACCGGCGACACCGTGCTCGGCGGCCGTCCGGTCCGGGCCGGGGACATGCTGCTGCTCGGCCTGGCCGCCGGGAACGTCGACCCGGTGGTCCGGCCGGACCTCGCGAAGCCGCTGCACGGCAACCGCTCCCACCTGTCGTTCGGCAGCGGCCCGCACGAGTGCCCGGGCCAGGACATCGGCCGGGCGATCGCGGAGGCCGGGATCGACTGCCTGCTCACCCTGCTGCCCGATCTGCGGCTCGCCGTCCCGGAGTCGGAGCTGACCTGGACCTCGGCGTGGCTGTCCCGGCACCTGGTCGCGCTGCCGGTGGAGTTCACCCCGCGCGAGCGGGAGGCCGGGGCGGCGGACGCCGCGGCCACCGCGCCCGCCGCCCCGGCGGGAACCGCCCCGGTCCCCCCGGCCGGGGCGCCGTCCCCGGTCCCGCTCCCCCGGCCCCGGCGCGGGCTGTGGGACGCCCTCACCGGGTGGCTGCGCCGCTGAGCGGTGTGCGCGGGCGGCGGCCGGCGGATCACGTCGACGGCGGCCCGCCGCCACGGTCCGGGCCGCCGCGTCAGCGGGTGAGGAACGGGAGCAGGACGGCGGTGAGTTCGGCGGGTGCGTCCAGGGCGACGAGGTGGGCCGAGGCGGGGAACTCGGCGAGGGCCGCGCCGGGGATGCCGTCGGCGTAGCGGCGGGCGATGGCGCGGAAGTCCGGGACGTCGAGCGCGCCGATGCCGACCAGGGTGGGGACGGCGATGGCGGCGAGGTCCCCGGTGCCGGGGCCGAGGGAGTGCTCGCCCACGGTGTCCTGGTGCGTCAGCGCGGTCCGCAGCGGGCCGCGGAGCCGGTCGGCCAGGCCGTCGGGAACCTCGTCCCACCCGCGGGCGGGCCCGCGCAGCCACATGTCCAGGTTCACCCGGACGGCGGTGTCGAGGTCGCCCGCCTCCAGGGCGGCCGTCTCGGCCCCGTCGTAGGCGACCATGTCCGCGCCCCAGTCGTACCCCGGCCACGGCGGGGCCAGCAGCGTCAGGGAGTGCACCCGTCCGGGGTGGGTGAGGGTGAAGCCCGCGGCCACCCGGCCGCCCCAGGAGGCGCCGACCAGCCGGACCCGGTCGTGGCCGAGGTGGTCCAGCAGGCGCAGCAGGTCGTCGCTCTCGCTGTACGGGCCGGCCGGGGGCGCGGACTCGCCGAAGCCGCGCAGGTCGTAGCGGACCACGGTGTACCGGCGGGCGAGGGCGGGCACGACCGCGTCCCACATCCGGTGGTCGGCGATGCCGGCGTGCACGAGGACGACGGGCGGCCCGTCGCCGGAGACGGCGTAGGAGAGGTGGCCGAGGTCGTCGGCGAGGGTCAGCATCCGCAGATGTTCGCAGGTGGGCGGCGTGCGTGCCACCGGTTTCGGAGCCGCCCGGTGCGCCCCCGTCCGCCCGGACGTGCGCCGGGGCGGACTCGCCCGGGGAGGTTTACCGCCCGCTCCGGGGTGCCATATCCGAGGCCATACCGGAACTGACGAACCGTCGGTCCGGTTCGGACCGAGGGAGGGGACACCGTCATGACGGACATCCACCGGTCGGCGCTGCGGTACACCGCCGACATCACCGTGCAGGACATCGACGCCCTGGCCGGGTTCATCGACCGTCGGATAGCCCTGCTGCGCGAGGCGGACGGCGCGCCGGGAGGCGAGGAGGAGCGGGTCGGGGGCGCACTCGCGCAGACGGTCGCGGCGCTCCACGGGAGCGCGCGGGAGGTGCTCGGCGCGCTCGCCGTCCGGGCCGCGGCGGCCGCGGCGGCGGCCCGGGAAGCGGGCGGCGGGCCGGCGGGGGCGGGCGGGGCCGGGGAGGGCGTGCGGTACCCCGACGAGGTGCCGGAGGAGCTGATGGTCCGGCTGAGCACGCTGTGGAGGTACCTGCTCACGGCCGCCGAGGCGTGGAGCCACCTGCCGGACTACGACGTGGCGCGCTGGCGGCTGGACGGCCACCTGGACGCCGAGCACGAGGCGCGGGCCCGCTGGCAGGAGGCGGGCCAGGCCTGGTAGCGGGCGAGCCCCCGGCTGCCGCCTCCGCCCGTTCCGACACGGGCGGGAGCGGGAGCCGGGGGCGGTGCGGTCAGCTCCAGGGGTTGGCGGGCTGGTCGTCGATGCGGACCCAGAAGCGGACGTTCTTCGGCAGTTCGCCGTTGGCCCAGAACGTCCAGCCGCCGCGCTGCGAGTAGTTGGGGCCGTAGCGGCCGTCGTGGAACTCGGCCTGGCGCCAGTTGCTGCCGTACTGCGCGCGGCAGACGGCGTTGGCCGCATCCGGGCTGGTCAGCTCGGTGCCCCTGACGGGGCGGCTGATCCGCACCTCGCCCTGGGCCCAACCGGTGTAGAAGCCGATCTGGATCCCGGGCGGCGCGGGCCGGTAGTCCTTGTCGAGGCAGAGCAGCGGCAGCGTTTCCGAGGCGGGGGTGTCGCCGTGGTACGGGTCGCTGACGCTGCCTCCGGGGCCGCCGACCAGGACCGCGTGGCCCGCGCCGTAGTCGAGGAGCTCCCAGGTCAGACCGGGGTGGTTGGCCGTCGGAGCGGCCTGCGCGGCCGGCGCGGCGGCCAGCGGCGCGAGGGCGGCCACGGCGGTCGCGGCCGCGACGGCCGCGAGGCGCTTGATGCGGTTCATGCGTTCCTCCAGGGGAACTTCGGGGCGGGAGTGGTCACGGCACCGACACCCCGCGGGGCCGGCACAGCTCGACCCTCTCAACCGCGCGCATCATTCTGGCATGATCTGCTCATCGGTTCGTCACCAAACCCGACGGGCCGACAGCGCTGTGTGCGGCGCCCTGGGGAGGGGAAGCGCATGGAGTTCGCGATTCTGGGCCCGCTGGAAGTGCGGACCCGCGGGGGCGAACGGGTCCCGTTGGGAGGCGTGCGCCAGCAGCGGTTGCTCGCGGCCCTGTTGCTGAACGCGGGCGGCGCCGTGCCGGTGGCCCGGCTGGTGGACGCCGTCTGGGGCGACCGGCCGCCGGCCACCGCCGACCGTCAGGTCCGCAACCTCGCCGGGCTGCTGCGCCGCGGCTTCCGCGCGGCCGACCCGGCCGGACCGCCCGCGCTGGTCACCGAGGGGCGCGGCTACCTCGTCCCGCTGGAGGGCCACCGGCTGGACGCCCGGGCCTTCGGCGACGCCCTCGCCCGCTCCCGCCGGACCGCCGCCGCCGGACGGACGGCCATCGCCGCGGAGGAGCTGCGTGGGGCCCTGGCCCTCTGGCGGGGGCCGGTGCTCGACGGGCTGGCGGGCCGTTCGCTCACCGCGGGCGCGGTGCCGCTGGACGAACTGCGGCTGACCGCCTGGGAGGACTGTCTCGACCTGGAGGCGGCGCTGGGCCGGCACCGCGCGAGCATCCCCGAGCTCATCGCCCTGGTCGCCGACCATCCGCTGCGGGAACGGTTCGTCGGACAGCTGATGCGCGCGCTGCACGCCTCCGGGCGGACGGCGGACGCCCTGACGGTGCACCGGCGGTTCACCACCCGGCTGGTGGAGGAGCTCGGCCTCGACCCGAGCCCGGAACTGCGGCGGCTGCACCTGGAACTGCTCACCACCGAACCGGGCCGGGAGGCCGGGCCCGCGCACGCCCGGCGCGGCGGCACCGGCGGCCGCCCCCGCAGTGCCGTCCACCCCGGTGCCGACCCTGCGGGGACCGGCGGAGCGGGCGGTGCCGACGCGGACGGCACCGGCGGCGAGGCGGCCGCCGGGCCGGTGCCGGGAGCACCCGCCCCCGTGCCCCGCACGGCGGTGCCCCGGCCCGCCCAGCTCCCCTCCCCGATCGCCACCTTCACCGGCCGCGGCACGGAACTCGGCGCCCTGGACGCCTTCGCCGAGGCCGCGGTCCCGCCCGCCGGACCCGGCGCTCCCCCGGCCGGCACCCCGGCCTCGCGGATCTGCGTGGTCTCCGGCAGCGCCGGGATCGGCAAGACCACCCTGGTCGTCCAGTGGGCGCACCGCATGCGCGACCGCTTCCCCGGCGGCCAGCTCTACGCCGACCTGCACGGCTTCTCCACCGAGCCCCCGCTGCCGCCGCACGCCGTGCTGGCCCGCTTCCTGCGCGCCCTCGGGGTGCCCGGCGAGCAGGTGCCGAGCATCCCGGAGGAGGCCGCGGCCCTGTACCGCTCGCTGCTGGCCGACCAGCGGGTGCTGGTCGTCCTGGACAACGCGCGCAGTGCCGAACAGGTCCGCCCGCTGCTCCCGGGCGCGCCGGAGTGCGTGACCGTGGTGACCGGCCGCGGCGGCCTGGCCGGGCTCACCGCCCGGGACGGCGCCCGCCGGCTGGTCCTGGACCTGATGCCCCCGCCGGACGCCGTCGCGCTGCTGGACCGCGTCATCGGCGACGGGCGCGCCCGGTCCGAGCCGGCCGCCGCCGCCGAACTGGCCGACGTCTGCGGCCGGCTGCCGCTCGCCCTCGCCATCGCCGCCGGCCGGCTCGCCGAACGGCCCGGCCGCACCGTCGCCGACCACGTCGCGGAACTGCGCGACACCGAGGACCGGCTGACCGCGCTGGCGATCGACGGCGACGCCGGCTCCGCCGTCCGCGCCGCGCTCGACCTCTCCTACCACGCGCTGCCGGCCGCCGCCCGCGCCCTGTTCCGGCTGCTCCCGCTCGCCCCGGGCCCCGGCCTGGACGCGGCGGCGGCCGCCGCGCTCCGCGGCGGGCGCGTCGCCGCCGTGCGCCCCGTGCTGGAGCAGCTGACCGCCGCCCATCTGCTCACCCACGAGGGCGGGGACCGCTACCGGCTGCACGACCTGCTGCGGCTGTACGCCGCCGAACGCGCGGCCGCCGAGACCGACCCGACGGTGCGCACCGCCGCCGGCGAGCGGCTCGCCACCTGGTACCTGCACCACGCCGACGCCGCCGCCCGGCTGCTCACCCCGCACCGCCGGCGGATCCCGCTCCCCGCGCCCGCGCCCTGGTACGAACCGCCCGGGTTCGCCGGCCCGGCCGAGGCGCAGCGCTGGTGCGAGGGGCGGCACACCCAGCTGCTGAACGTGGTGCGGGCGATCGGCGGGCACGGTCCGGCCGATCTGGCCTGGCGGCTGCCGGTGGTCCTGTGGAGCTACTACTTCACCAGTCCGCACCTGGAGGACCGGGCGGAGGCGGCCGGCCTCGCGGTGGCCGCGGCCGGGCGGGCGGGTGACCGGTACGGCGAGGGCCATGCCCGCAACGACCTGGCGACGGCGCTCGGCGCGCTCGGCCGGCACGACGAGGCGGTGGCCGAACTCCGGCTCGCCCGTGCCCTCTTCGTGTCGATCGGGGACCGGGGCGGCGAGGCCCATGTGATCGGCAACCTGGGCGGCCACTGCGCCGGGGCGGGCTCCTTCGGGCAGGCGCGGCTGCACTTCCAGGAGGCGCTCGCGCTGCTCGTCGCGGAGCCGGAGGAACAGCGGGACGACTGGGCGATCCGGGCGTGCGAGACCAACCTGGGGGTCACGGCGATGCTGGCGGGCCGGGACGAGGAGGCGGGCGAGTACCTGCACCGGGCCCTGGACCGGCACCGCTCCACCGGTGATCCGGTGCTGGAGGGCATCACGCTCTACCACCTGGGCAACCACCACCGCCGGCTGGACCGCCCCGAGGAGGCGGCCGTCCGGCTCCGGCAGGCGCTGGCGGTGATCGACGGCGCGACCGGCCACCCCCTCCTGCGCGCCGACGTGGTGACCGCGCTGGCCGCGCTGGAGGAGGGCCGGCACCCCTGACGGCCGGCCGGTACCGCGGCGGTCCCCGGGGCGTCCCGGGCGTCCCCCGGCCGGGTGGTCGTGGGGACGGGACGGCACGGCGGGCGGCCGGGCGGAGGTGGTGCGTGGTCGGATGGACGGTCGGCGTCGGGGTGCGCGTGGGGAGGGTCGGGGACGGTGCGGCGGCTCAGGGCGGTGGCGGCGGTCCTGGCGGCCGCGGTGCTCGGCGCGGCGGCACTGGCTCCGGCCGGGCCCGCGGACGGCGGCGGGGACGCGGGCGGGAGCGGCAGCGCGGCGGTGGCGCAACGGTGGCCGGCCGGCGGCGGGACCGGGGCTCTCGGCGCGATGGCGGGGCCGGGCGGACTCGGCGGACCGGGTGGACCCGGCGGCAGCGGCGGTTTCGGCGGTTTCGGCGCGGCCGGGCGGCTGCGGCTGCTCGCCGGGGTGCTGCGCCAGGACCGGCCGGGCAGCGGCTGGTACCTGGTCGGCGGGGCGCACCTGGTGCTCAACCTGACGGTGGAGTCGGCCGATCACGAGCGGATCGTGCTGCGCTTCCCGCCCGCGCGCCGTGTGGTGTCCGTGCTCTGCGGGCCCGACGAGACGTACGCGCCGCTCGGCTACTCCTGCGGCGCCTCGGTCTCGCTGGACGCGGTGACCGTCCGGCTGGGGCGGGGAGGACGGCCCGCCGACCCGCTGGCCACCGCGGCCGGCCCGTACGCGAACTTCTGGCTGCTCGGTCTCGTCGAACAGCGCTGAGCGCTGCGCCGTGCGCACCCGCCCTTGACGGAAGCGTCCATGAAAAGGTCTTCTGTACCACGGAGTTGACCCGGCCTTGACCGGCCGGTGGCGGCGCGCTCCGGGCGGGGTATAGCACCGGGCCGCATACCCGGGTGACATCTCCCCCGCCGACGGACGGGGCTCCTACGGTTTCGGCAACCCCCACACCCTGACCGCAGGAGACCCCCATGCTCCGACGACCCGCCAGGGCCGCGTGCGCCGTCCTGGCCACCGCCGCCCTGGGTCTGACGGCCCTCCAGGGCACCGCCGGTGCCGCCCCCACGCCCACCGGACCCGCCGTCGCCGCCCTGGCGGCCGCCGCGTCCGCCCCGGACACCCTCGGTGTCGCCACCGCCTCGCCCGAGGTGATCGACGCGCTGCAGCGCGACCTCGGCCTGACGGCCGCCCAGGCCCGCTCCCGGCTCGCCAACGAGGCCCGGGCCGGCGCCCGGGCCGGTGCACTCTCCCAGGGTCTGGCCGCGGGTTGGGCCGGTTCCTGGGTGGAGGGCGCCGACGCCTCGCTGGCCGTCGCCACCACCCGCGCCTCCGACGCCGCCACGATCCGCGCGGCGGGCGCCCGGCCGGTGCTCGTCGACCGGCCGCTCGCCGCGCTGGAGGGCACGCTGGCCGCGCTCGACCGGGCCGCCGGGCGCGGCTCCGAGAGCCACGCCGACGCGCTCGCCGCCGCGGTGCGCTACGTCGACGTGCGGAACAACTCCGTGGTGGTGCAGGCCACCGACCGGGCCGCGGCCGAGCGGCTGGTCGCCGCGGCCGGGGTGGACCGGGCGGCGGTCCGGGTGGAGACGGTGGCCGAGGCCCCGCGTCCGCTCTACGACCTGCGCGGCGGCGACGCCTACTACATCGGCGGCAGCTCCCGCTGCTCGATCGGCTTCCCGATCACCAAGGGCACCACCCAGGGCTTCGCGACCGCCGGGCACTGCGGCCGGGCCGGCGCCAGCACGACCGGTTCCAACCGGGCCGCCCAGGGCAGCTTCCAGGCCTCGGTCTTCCCCGGGAACGACATGGCCTGGGTCGCCGCCAACAGCAGCTGGACGGCCACCCCGTACGTGAACAGCGCGTCCGGCGCGGTGAGCGGCTCGGTGCAGCAGCAGGTCGGCGCCTCGGTCTGCCGCTCCGGCTCCACCACCGGCTGGCACTGCGGGACCATCCAGCAGCACGGCACGAGCGTCACGTACCAGGAGGGCACCGTCTCCGGCGTGACCAAGACCAACGTGTGCGCCGAGCCCGGTGACTCCGGCGGCTCGTTCATCTCCGGCACCCAGGCGCAGGGCGTGACCTCCGGCGGGACGGGCAACTGCTCGCAGGGCGGCGTCACCTACTACCAGCCGGTCAACCCCATCCTCCAGGGCTACGGGCTGACCCTGAAGACCGACTCGCAGGGCCCCGGCCCCGGCCCGGGCCCCGGCCCGGGCAACCCCGGCGGCACCTGGGCGGCGGGCACCGTCTACAAGGCCGGTGACACCGTGACCTACGGCAGCTCCTCCTACCGCTGCCTCCAGGGCCACCAGGCCCTGGTCGGCTGGGAGCCGCCGAACGCGCCGGCCCTCTGGCAGGCCGCCTGAGCCGGGGCGTGACCCGGGGCGGGCGCGGCGGCCGTGCGGCGCCCGCGCC
>NZ_JBHJRC010000125.1:0-21984 GCF_042261735.1 Kitasatospora sp. NPDC056327
GGCGTCCGCCCCTGCCGCCCGCCGTCGCGCCGGGGCGGACGCACCCCCGCGGACCGGTCAGTCGGGACCCTCGGTTCCCGGCCGGTACGGGAGGCCGCGGATCACCAGGTGACCGGCAGCGACTGCAGGCCGCGGAAGACCAGTTCCGGCACGTAGCTGAGCTCGGACTCGTCGACGGCGAGGCGCAGTCCCGGATACCGCTTCACCACGGATCCGATCGCGATCCGCATCTCCCGGCGGGCCAGTACCGCGCCGAGACAGAAGTGCGGTCCGTGTCCGAAGGCGAGGTGCGCGGCCGGCCCTTCGCGGGTGATGTCGAAGCGGCCGGGGTCCGGGTACACGTCGGGGTCGCGGTTGGCGGCGACGATGACCGGCAGGACCGGTTCGCCCGCCCCCAGTTCCACTCCCTCCAGGTCGACGGGCTCGGTCGTGACCCGGACCTCGGCGGAGCTGAAGAGCCTGCTGCAGCGCAGCAGTTCGTCGACCGCCGGCCCGATCAGGTCCGGCGAGGACCGCAGCAGCGCGAGTTGGTCCGGGTGGCGCAGCAGGGTCAGGAAGGAGTTGCCCAGTTGGTTCACGGTCGTCTCGTGGCCGGCGATCAGCAGGCCCTCGACGTTGGCCAGCAGTTCGGGCTCGGTGAGGTGGTCGCCCTCGTCGTTGGCGGCGACCATCGCCGAGATCAGGCCGTCGTCCGGCCGCGCCCGCTTCTCGCGCACCAGCTCGGCGAGCCATTCCTGCATCTCGCCCTGTGCGGAACGGAGTTCGTCCGGAGTGATGTTCGTGACGAACAGCCGCCTGGTCCACCTGCGGATGGCCTCCGCCTCGGAGTAGGGCACGCCGAGCAGTTCGCAGATGACCATCAGCGGCAGGGGGGCGCAGAGGCCTGTCACGAGGTCCGCGGCCGGATCCAGGGAGTCGAGGAGGGAGTCCACAACGGCCTGCACGCGCGGTTCGAGCCGATCGACCATACGTGGGCTGAACGCCTGCGACATCAGTTTGCGCACGCGGGCGTGACGCTCGCCGTCGAGGCTGGAGACCAGTAACGGGTCGCCGGCGACGGACAGTTTCAGCGGGCTGCCGGGAAGTGTGGCCGCCTCCCGGCTGAACCGGCCGTCGCTCAGGACCTGGCGCACCGCCTTGTAGGAGAGGGCGAGCCAGACGTCCGCCGGTCCCATCGCCGCGAGGACGACCGGAGCCTGCGCGAGCAGGGCTTCGGCTTCGGGCTCGTTGTCGAGGTGGTGCGCAGTAGTGAAGGGGAACGTGGCTTTCACTGCTGTCTCCTGACGTTGTGTCATGACATCCGGGTGGGCTGCTGCGGGGGGCCGTGGCGCTTCGCGGTCGTCTCGGAGCGGTGGGGGCCGAACGGTTCGACCGGCGTTGTCGGCGGCGCCGGTGGCCGGCTTCCCCCGATCCGGACACATCGCCCTGCGGAGGTTCCCCCGGGGCCGGACGACGATCGATGACGTTCTTCCGCACGGGTGCGCATGGGATCCTAGGGCGTTGTCACAGGCGGCGTCGACGGTGCCCGTGAACCCGGGACTGCCGGGGGGGCTCGGGGCGTGCGCGGCCTCACCCGTCCCGTCGATGGGGTTCACCTGCGGATTCGTGGCAACGCCCGCCGGTGGACGGTGCGTTCGGGTGGTCCGCGGGATAGCTCGCGTTTCACGGAACGGGACGGATTCCGCCACCGTGCCTTTTTCGTGCGGGCATATGACGATGTGGTGTGCCTCGTTTGAGACAGCCTTGGTCTGCCCTATGGCGACGGCGTGATGTTGCTGCCATGCTCATTTCCGCGGTGGGACGATCATCATCTCGACCCCTGCGCTCAGCTCACCAGTGCACCTTCCTCGAAGAGCGTGGCCGATGCCGCCGTGGTCGAGGACCGCTCCACTGATCCAGGCACCTGAAGCGCGGTCGAGTCCCGGGTTCGGATACCACCGGGTCGCCGGGCTGCCCACGCGCTCGATGTTCCGGCCGCCTTCGCGCGGCCGGGACCGCACCATCGGGACTGCTACTGAAACACCCCCCCGCCTTCCGTCTTTTCCCGGCTCACGAGGTGTCGATGTGATGCGCTTCCCCCTGGATTCGGACACCCACCGTGTCGCTGTCGTCGGAATGGCGGGCAGGCTGCCGAAAGCCCCGGATCCGGAGGCCTTCTGGCGACTGCTGTGCGACGGGGCCGACGCGATCACCGCGCCGCCCGCGGGCCGGCAGGGCGTACGGCACGGCGGCTACCTGGACCGGGTGGACGGCTTCGACGCGGCGTTCTTCGGGGTGTCCCCGCGCGAGGCCGCCGGCATGGACCCGCAGCAGCGGCTCATGCTCGAACTCGCCTGGGAGGCACTGGAGGACGCCCGGATCGTGCCGGGCACGCTGACGGGCGGACCGACGGGAGTGTTCGTCGGCTCGATGTGGGAGGACTACACGTCCCTGGCCTATCCCGGCCACATCACCCCGCACACGCTGACCGGCACCAGCCGGGGCGTCATCGCCAACCGGGTCTCGCACTTCCTCGGCGTGCGCGGACCGAGCATGACGGTCGACACGGCCCAGTCCTCGGCGCTGGTCGCGGTGCACCTGGCGGTCGAGAGCCTGCGCCGCGGCGAGTCGGCGCTCGCCCTGGCCGGCGGGGTGAACCTCAACCTGACCGCCGCCCGCGAGGAGGGCGCGGTGGAGTTCGGCGGCCTGTCCCCGGACGACCGCTGCTTCACCTTCGACGCCCGGGCCAACGGCTTCGTCCGCGGCGAGGGCGGCGCCTTCCTCGTCCTGAAGCTGCTGGACCGCGCCCTGGCCGACGGGGACCGCGTCTACGGCGTGATCCGGGGCAGCGCGGTCAACAACGACGGCGCCACCCGGAGCCTGACCGTGCCCAGCGCACAGGCCCAGGAACAGGTCATCCGCGAGGCCCTGGCCCGGGCCGGCGTGCGGCCCGCGGACGTCCAGTACGTGGAACTGCACGGCACCGGGACCGCTGTCGGCGACCCCGTCGAGGCCGCCGCCCTCGCGGCGGCCTACCGGGGCGCGGCCGGGTCCGGCGGCGCCGGCGGCGAACTGCGGGTCGGATCCGCCAAGACGAACGTCGGCCACCTGGAGGGCGCCGCGGGCATCGTCGGTCTGCTCAAGGCCGTCCTCAGCGTGCACCACCGCGCACTGCCGCCGAGCCTGAACCACGAGACTCCCAACCCCGCCATCCCGCTCGACGCACTGTCGCTGCGGGTCCAGACCGCCCTGACGCCCTGGCCGCGGCCGGAGGGGCCGCTGCTCGCCGGCGTCTCGTCGTTCGGCATGGGCGGCACCAACGCGCACGTGATCGTCGAGCAGGCGCCCGACGCGGCCGCGCCACCGGTCCGGCGGCCCGCCCCCGGAACGCTGCCGGTGCCGTGGATCGTCACGGCGCGGACCAAGCAGGCGCTGCGGGCGCAGATCGGGCGGCTGCGCGAGCACGTGCGCAGCCGCCCGGACCTCACCGGCGCCGAGGTCGCCCACGCGCTGGCCACCACCAGGACCCGCTTCGCGCACCGCGCCGTCCTGCTCGACGCGGTCCAGGTCGCCGCCGACCGGGCCGGTACCCCGGGCCGCACCGTCTTCGTGTTCCCCGGCCAGGGCGCGCAGTGGGTCGGCATGGGCCGCGAGCTGTACGACGCGTACCCCGTCTTCCGGGCCGCCGTGGACGAGTGCGCCCGGGCCCTCGCCCCGTACACCGACTGGTCCCTGGCCGACGTCCTGGACGGCGCCCCGCTCGACCGCGTCGACGTCGTGCAGCCCGCCCTCTTCGCGGTGATGGTCTCACTGGCGGCACTGTGGCGCTCCTTCGGCGTCGAGCCGGACGCGGTGGTCGGGCACTCGCAGGGCGAGATCGCCGCGGCGTACGTCGCGGGCGCGCTGTCACTGGACGACGCGGCCCGGACGGTGGCCCTGCGCAGCCGCGCGCTGGTGGCGCTGACCGGCCGCGGCGGCATGGTGTCCGTGGCCCTGTCCGCCGGCCGGGCCGAGGAGTACGTGTCCCGCTGGGGCGGCGCGCTGACGGTCGCCGTGGTCAACGCCGCGGGCTCGGTCGTGGTGTCCGGCGACACCCGGGCCCTGTCCGAACTGGTCGGGTCCTGCGCGGCGGACGGTGTCCGCACCCGCGTCGTCCCGGTGGACTACGCCTCCCACTCCGCGCACGTCGAGGCGATCCGCGAGAAGCTGCACGCCGAGCTGGACGGTGTGCGGCCGCGGCGGGGCGGCATCCCGTACTACTCCGCGGTCACCGGCGGCCTCGTCGACGACACCACGGCGCTCGACGCCGGCTACTGGTACCGCAACCTGCGCGAGCCGGTCCGTTTCGACCTGGCCACCGACGCGCTGCTGGCGGACGGGTACGGCGTCGTGGTGGAGGTCAGCCCGCACCCGGTGCTGCTGCCCGCCCTCGAACAGGGCCTGGACCGGGTGCGGGAGCGGACCGGCGGGCCCGGCGTCGCCACCGGCACGCTGGCCCGTGACCGGGGCGGCCCGGACGTCCTCCTGACCGCGCTGGCCCGGCTGTTCGTGGCCGGCGTGCCCGTCGACTGGTCCCCGGCCGTCGCCGGGGCCGCGCCGGTCGACCTGCCCACGTACGCCTTCCAGCGCCGTTCGTACTGGCTGCCCGGGGCGACCGCGGGGCAGGGCGGAGGGATCCCGGCCGGCCCGGGGACGCCCACCGCGGAGCACACCGCGCCCGCCCGGCCGGCCGACGGCCCGGAGGGCTCCGGCACCCGGGCGGGCGGCCCGGACGCCGACGGTGCGGACGCGTACGGCGGGGACACGTACGGCCCGGACGCCCCCGGTGCGGACGCGCACGACCCCGAGGCCGTCGACCCGGTCGACCCGGCGGCCCTGGTCACCGCGCAGATCGCGCTCGTGCTGGGCCACGAGAACCCCGCGGACATCGATCCCGCGCTCACCTTCAAGGACCTCGGCTTCGACTCGGTCACCGGGCTCGAACTGCGCAACCGCCTGGCCGGCGCCCTGGACCGGCGGCTCCCCTCCGGTCTCGTCTTCGACCACCCGACGCCGGCGGAGCTGATCGACTGGCTGCGCACCGGCACCGGCACGGACACCGGTGACCGCCCGGTCCCCGCCGCGCGGACGCCCCAGGACGACCCGGTCGTCATCGTGGGGATGGGCTGCCGCTTCCCCGGCGGGGTGGCCTCGCCGGACGACCTCTGGCGCCTGGTCGCGGACGGCGTGGACGCGATCGGCGACTTCCCGGACGACCGCGGCTGGGACCTGGGCGGCCTGTACGACCCGGACCTGCGCGGCGCGGGCACCACGTACACCACCCGGGGCGGGTTCCTGGAGGCGGTTTCCGGCTTCGACGCCCCGTTCTTCGGCATCTCGCCCCGCGAGGCGCTCGCCATGGACCCGCAGCAGCGGCTCGTGCTGGAGACGGCCTGGGAGACCTTCGAGCACGCCGGGATCGACCCGGCCGCGCTGCGCGGCAGCCGGACCGGCGTGTTCACCGGCCTCTGGTCGTCCGGCTACGCGACCGGGCCGGGCCTGCCGGAGGACCTGGAGGGCTACCTGCTCACCGGCGGCGCGACCAGCGTCACCTCCGGCCGGGTCGCCTACCACCTCGGGCTGCGCGGTCCGGCGCTGTCCGTGGACACCGCCTGCTCGTCGTCCCTGGTCGCCGTGCACCTGGCCGCCCAGGCCCTGCGCGCGGGCGAGTGCTCGCTGGCGCTCGCCGGCGGCGTCACGGTCATGGCGACACCGCTGGGCTTCACGGAGTTCTCCCGCCATCGCGGCCTCGCGGCGGACGGCCGCAGCAAGCCCTTCGCCGCCGCGGCCGACGGCACCAGCTGGGCCGAGGGCGCGGGGCTGGTGCTGCTGGAGCGGCTGTCGGACGCCCGCCGCAACGGTCACCGGGTGCTGGCGGTCGTCGCCGGAAGCGCGGTCAACCAGGACGGCGCTTCCAACGGCCTGACCGCGCCCAACGGCCCCTCCCAGGAACGCGTCGTCCGGCAGGCCCTGGCGAACGCCGGGCTGGAGCCGTCCGAGGTGGACGCGGTGGAGGCGCACGGCACCGGCACCACCCTGGGCGACCCCATCGAGGCCCACGCCCTGCTGGCCGCCTACGGCCGGGACCGCGACGAGCCGCTGTGGCTGGGGTCGGTGAAGTCCAACATCGGCCACACCCAGGCGGCGGCCGGCGTCGCGGGCCTGATCAAGACGGTGATGGCGATGCGGCACGGCGAACTGCCGCGGACCCTGCACGTCGACGCCCCCTCCCCGCACGTCGACTGGTCCTCCGGCGGCATCCGGCTGCTCACCGAGTCCCGGCCCTGGCCGGACCGCGGGCACCCGCGCCGGGCCGGCGTCTCGGCGTTCGGCATCAGTGGCACCAACGCCCACGTGATCGTCGAGCAGTCCTCCGAGCCGGACCCCGGCCGCCTTCCCGACCCCGGGGTCCCGGCCGCCCCCACCGTCTGGCTGCTGTCCGCGAGGACCGGGGCCGCGCTGCGCGCCCAGGCCGAGCGGCTGCACGCGTACGCGACCGCCCACCCCGAGGTCCCGGCCGCCGCGATCAGCCGCGCACTGGCCGCCCGCACCCGGTTCGAGCACCGGGCCGCGGTGACCGGCGCCGACCGCGAGGACCTGCTGTCCGGCCTGGCCGCGCTCGGGCCGGCCGGGCCGGGACCCGCGGTACCGGCGGCCCGTACCGGCGGGACCGTGTTCGTCTTCCCCGGACAGGGGGCGCAGTGGGCGGGCATGGGCCGTGACCTGTACGAGCAGTCCGAGGTCTTCCGGGCCGGCATCGACGCCTGCGCCGCCGCCCTGGCCCCGTACACCGACTGGTCGCTGGTCGACGAGCTGCGCGACGGTCCGCTCGACCGCGTCGACGTGGTGCAGCCGGCCCTGTTCGCCGTCATGGTGGCGCTGGCCGACCTCTGGCGGGCCCACGGCGTGCGGCCGGACGCCGTGGTCGGGCACTCGCAGGCGGAGATCGCCGCCGCGTACGTCGTCGGCGCGCTGTCACTGCCGGACGCCGCCAAGGTCGTGGCACTGAGGTCCCGGGCGCTGGCCGCCATCGCCGGACGGGGCGGCATGGTCTCCCTGGCGCTGTCCGCAGAACAGGCCGACGGCTACCTGACCCGCTGGGGCGAGCGGCTGACCACCGCCGTGGTGAACGGACCCGCGGCGGTCGTGGTGTCCGGCGGCCCCGACGTGCTGGACGAACTGCTGGCCGCCTGCGAGGCCGACGGCGTCCGGGCCCGCCGTCTGCCGGTCGACTACGCCGCCCACTCGGCGCAGGTCGAGGCGGTCCGCGAGCAGCTGCTCACCGACCTCGCCGGCATCGAGCCGAGGACCGCCGACGTCCCCTTCTACTCCACCGTCACCGCGGGACCGATGGACACCGCCGGGCTCGACGCCGGCTACTGGTACCGCAACCTCCGCGAGCCCGTGCGGTTCGACCTGGCCACCGCCCGGCTCACCGCCGACGGCCACGACCTGTTCGTCGAGGTGGGCCCGCACCCGGTGCTGGTGCCCGCGCTGGACGTCGCCGCCACCGGAACCCTGCGCCGCGGTCACGGCGGCCTCACCGAGTTCCTCGCCGCGGCCGGACGCCTGCACGCCGCCGGCACGGAGGTCGACTGGGCTCCGGTCCTGCCCCGCACCGCACCCCGGGCGGACCTGCCCACGTACGCCTTCCAGCGCGAGAGCTACTGGGTGACCCCGACTCCGCCGGCGCCCCGTGACGACTGGCGTTACGAGGTGGCGTGGGCCCCGGTGGGCGGTACCGCGGCCCCGGTGGATCCGGCCCGCTGGCTGGTCCTGGCCGCGGCCGGGCACCCGTGGGCCGAGGCCCTGCGCGAACGGGGCTTCACGGTGGCCGACGGCCGGGGGGCGACCGGCCTCCAGGACGCCGCCGCCGGGTGGGACGCGGTCGCCGCCGGGGACGCCCGGCCGTGGCCGGACGGAGTGCTGTCGCTGCTGGCGCTGGACGAGGAACCGCACCCCGACCACCCGGTGCTCCCGGCGGGCCTGGTCCGCACCCTGGACCTGGTCCGCACCCTGGACCCGGTACGGACTGCGGACCAGGCACGGACAGCGGCCGTCCCGCTGTGGTGCGCGACCAGCGGCGCCGTGAGCACCTCGGGCACCGACCCGGTCACCAGCCCGGCCCAGGCCCTGACCTGGGGCACCGGCGCGTCCGCCGCACTGGAGTTCCCGGACGGCTGGGGCGGCCTGGTCGACCTGCCCGCCGTGCCCGACGAGGAGAGCGTGAACGCGCTGCTCGTCGTCCTCGCCGGCACGGGCGAGGACCAGGTGGCGGTCCGCGGCCCCCGGCGCTTCGCCAAGCGGCTGCGCCGCAGGGCCCCCTCGGGCCCGGCCGCACGGCAGTGGCGGCCCCGGGGCACGGTGCTGGTCACCGGGGGCACCGGCGCCCTCGGCGGACACGTGGCCCGCCGCCTCGCGCGGCAGGGCGCGGAGCACATCGTGCTCGCCTCCCGCCGCGGCCCCGACGCACCCGGCGCGGCCGGCCTGCGCGGGGAACTGGAGGCGGCAGGGGCACGGGTGACCGTGGCGGCGTGCGACGTGGCCGACCGGGACGCCCTGCGGGACCTCGTCGAGCGCGTCGGCCCCGTCCGCGCGGTCTTCCACACCGCCGGCGCGATCCGGGCGACCAGGCTGGCCGACACGACACCGGCGGAGTTCGCCGAGGTCGTGTCCGCCAAGGTCACCGGGGCGGCGAACCTGGCGGAACTCCTGCCGGAGCTCGACGCCTTCGTCCTGTTCTCCTCCACCGCGGGCGTCTGGGGCGACGGTCACGGCGCGGCCTACGCCGCCGGCAACGCCTTCCTCGACGCCCTGGCCGCGGAGCACCGCGCCCGGGGCCGCGCCACCACCTCCGTCGCCTGGGGCATCTGGGCCGAGGGCGGCATGGCGGCCCTGGAGCCCGTGCAGCGCCAGCGCACCCTGCTCGGTCTCGCCGAGCTGGACCCGGGCCGGGCCCTGGACGCGCTGCAGGACGTCCTCGACCACGACGAGGCCCTCGCCGTGGTCACCGAGGCCGACTGGGCGCAGTTCGCCCGCGCCTACACCCACGCGCGGCCGAGCCGCCTGCTGCGGGACCTGCCCGGGGCCCACGGCCGGCCACCGGCCCCCCGGCCCGCGCCCCCCGCCGTCGGCACCGACCTGCTGGAGCTGATCACCACCCAGGCCGCCGGAGTGGTGGGGCACACCGCCCCCGAGCGGCTCGACCCCCGGCAGGCGTTCAGGGACCTGGGCTTCGACTCCCTGACCGCCGTGGAACTGCGCAACCGACTGTCCGCCGCGCTCGGGGTGAAACTGCCCGCCACCCTCGTCTTCGACCACCCCACCCCGGCCCGGCTGGCCGCCCACCTGTCCGGCGGGTCCGCCGAACCGGACGCGCCGCGGGCCCCGGCCCCGGCCACGGCGGACGAGCCGGTCGCGGTCATCGGCATGGGCTGCCGCTTCCCCGGCGGCGTCGGCACCCCGGAGGACCTCTGGCGGCTGGTCGCGGACGGCGTGGACGCGGTCGGCGACTTCCCGGCCGACCGGGGGTGGGACCTCGACCGCCTGTACGACCCGACAGGAGAACGCCCCCGCACGTCGAGCACCTCCCGGGGCGGCTTCCTCGACGCCGCCGGCGACTTCGACGCGGCGTTCTTCGGCATCTCGCCCCGCGAGGCGCTGGCGATGGACCCGCAGCAGCGCATCCTGCTGGAGACCGCCTGGGAGACCATCGAGTACGCCGGGATCGACCCGACCGCGCTGGAGGGCACACCCACCGGTGTGTTCACCGGCCTCTGGTCCACCGGCTACGCCACCGGGCCGCTCCCCGACGACCTGGAGGGCTACCAGGTCACCGGCACCGCGTCGAGCGTGGGGTCCGGTCGGCTGGCCTACCAGCTGGGCCTGCTCGGCCCGGCGCTGTCCCTGGACACCGGCTGCTCGTCGTCCCTGGTGGCCCTGCACCTGGGCGCCCAGGCGCTGCGCTCGGGGGAGTGCTCCCTCGCCCTGGTCGGCGGCGTCACCGTCAACGCGGCGCCCACGCTGTTCACCGAGATGTCCCGGCAGGGGGCGAGCGCGCCCGACGGCCGCAGCAAGGCCTTCGCCGCCGCGGCCGACGGGGCGGGCTGGGCCGAGGGCGCGGGCCTGCTGCTGCTGGAGCGCCTCTCCGACGCCCGCCGCAACGGTCACGAGGTGCTGGCGGTCGTCCGGGGCTCCGCCACCAACCAGGACGGGGCGTCGAACGGGCTGACCGCGCCGAACGGTCCGTCGCAGGAGCGGGTGATCCGTCAGGCGCTCGCGAACGCGGGCCTCTCGACGGCGGACGTGGACGCGGTGGAGGCGCACGGCACCGGGACGACGCTCGGTGATCCGATCGAGGCGCAGGCGCTGCTGGCGACGTACGGTCAGGGGCGGGACGAGCCCCTGTGGCTGGGGTCGGTGAAGTCGAACATCGGCCACACCCAGGCCGCCGCCGGCGCGGCCGGCCTGATCAAGATGGTCATGGCGATGCGGCACGGCGAACTGCCGCGGACCCTGCACGTGGACGCGCCGACCCCGCACGTCGACTGGGAGTCCGGGACCGTCCGGCTGCTCACCGAGCCGGTCGCCTGGCCCGGGACCGGTCGACCGCGGCGGGCCGCCGTCTCGGCCTTCGGCATCAGCGGCACCAACGCCCACGTGATCCTCGAACAGCCCGCCGCGGCCGACTCCGCCGCGCCCGCTCCCCGGGGCCGCGCGGACGACCGGGTCCTCTGGCCGCTGTCGGCGAAGTCGGAGCCGGCGTTGCGGGAGCAGGCGCGGCGGCTGGGGGCGTTCGTCGCGGCGTGTCCGGAGGTGGGTGCGGCGGCGGTCGGGGGTGCTCTGGCCGCGCGCACGGTGTTCGAGCACCGGGCGGTGGTGGTGGGTGACGCCGGGGCTTTGGGGGCTCTGGCGGAGGGGCGGTCGGTGCCGGGTCTGGTGACGGGTGTGGCCGGTGCGGTGGGCCGGTCGGTGTTCGTGTTTCCGGGGCAGGGTGCGCAGTGGGTGGGGATGGGTGGGGAGTTGTACGTCTCGGAGCCGGTGTTCCGGGAGGTGGTGGATGCGTGTGATGCGGCGTTGGCGCCGTTCACGGACTGGTCGTTGGTGGAGGTGTTGACGGGTGGGGGTTCGCTGGAGCGGGTGGATGTGGTGCAGCCGGCGCTGTTCGGGGTGATGGTGGCTTTGGCGGCGTTGTGGCGTGCCCATGGTGTGGAGCCGGATGCGGTGGTGGGGCATTCGCAGGGGGAGATCGCGGCGGCGTGCGTGGTGGGGGCGTTGTCGTTGGAGGATGCTGCGAAGGTGGTGGCTCTGCGGAGCCGGGCCCTGGTGGCCCTGGCCGGACAGGGCGGCATGGTCTCGGTCGCGCTGTCCGCCGACGCCGCCGCCGGCTACCTGCGCCCGTGGGGCGACCGGATCACCGTCGCGGTGGTCAACTCCGCCACCACCGTCGTCGTGTCCGGCGAGCCCGCGGCCCTGGACGAACTGCTGGCGGCCTGTGCCGGGGACGGCATCCGGGCCCGCCGTCTGCCGGTCGACTACGCCGCCCACTCGGCCCAGGTCGAGGCGGTCCGCGAGCAGCTGCTCACCGACCTCGCCGGCATCGAGCCGAGGACCGCGGCGATCCCCTTCTACTCCACCGTCACCGCCGAACCGGTCGACACCGCCGGGCTCGACGCCGGCTACTGGTACCGCAACCTCCGCGAGCCCGTGCGGTTCGACCTGGCCACCGCCCGGCTCGCCGCCGACGGCCACGAGGTGTTCGTGGAGGTCAGCCCGCACCCGGTGCTGGTGCACGACCTCGACGGCGTGGTGACCGGCACCCTGCGCCGCGACCACGGCGCCCTCGGGGAGTTCCACACCGCCCTGGCCCGGCTCCACGTCCGCGGCGTCGCCGTGACCTGGCCGCACGACCGCCCGCACGGCGTCAGGCTGCCGCGCTACGCCTTCCAGCGCGGCACCTACTGGCTCACCCCCGCGTCCGGCGGCCACGGCACCGGGCACCCGCTGGCCGGCACCACCGTCGAACTCCCCGACGGGAGCACCGTGCACAGCGGCCGGGTCTCCACCCGCACCCACCCCTGGCTGGCCGACCACGCCGTCGATGGCACGGTCCTGCTGCCGGGCACCGCCTTCCTCGAACTCGCCACCCTGGCCGGGGGGACCCTTGAGGACCTCGTCCTGCACCTGCCGCTCGCGCTCTCGGAGACGCCCACGGACCTCCAGGTCTCGGTCGGCCCCCCGGACGACGACGGCCGCAGCCCGGTCACCGTGCACTCCAGGGGCGGCGACGGCTGGGTCCGTCACGCGTCCGGAACCCTCGGCGGCCGGGTGCCGGCCGGCCGGCTCGACCGGCCCGGGACGGACGCCGAACCCGTGGACCCCGAAGGGTTCTACGCCTTCCTCGCCGGGCTCGGGTACCAGTACGGACCCGCGTTCCGGGGCGTCCGGGCGCTCTGGCGGGGCGAGGACGACCTGTACGCCGAGGTGTCCGTCCCCGACGGCGCCGGCTTCGGCATCCACCCCGCGCTCCTGGACGCCGCGCTCCAGCCGCTGATCCTGTTCAGCCCCGACACCCGGGTCCGGCTGCCGTTCTCCTTCTCCGGCGTCGCCGTGCACACCACCGGTGTGTCGTCCGCCCGGGTCCACCTGGCCCGCACGGGCGCCGGCACCTACCGCGCCACGCTCACCGACCTGTCCGGCAATCCCGTCGCGGACATCACCGAGCTGACCGTCCGGCCGGCCGCGGGGGCCCGGGCCGCGGTGCTGCACACCCGGTGGGTGCCCCACACCGAGGGCGCACCGACCGAGGTGGTGCCGAGCCCGGTGCTCGCCGCGGACGCCGACGCGGACTCCGTGCACGCCCTCGTCCAGCGGGCCCGCGCGCTCGTCCAGGAGTTCCTGGCCGGGCAGCCGGAGCGGGCGGGCGCACGCCTGGCCGTCCTCACCCGCGGCGTGGCCGGCGCGGCCGTGCGCGGCCTGGTCCGCAGCGCCGCCGCCGAGCACCCCGGCCGGTTCGTCCTGGTCGACCTGGGCGACGCGTCCGAGGAGGACGCCGTCCGGGCCGCCACGACGGCCGGCGACGAACCCGAACTCGCCCTGCGCCGGGAGGGCGTCCTCGTACCGCGGCAGGCCGGGTACGTGCCGGAACTGACCGCCCCCGACGGCGCGTACGGGCTCGGCGAGTCCGGCACCGGGCAGCTGGACGACCTGGCCCTGCTGCCCCGGCCGGAGGCCGCGCTGGAACCCGGACAGGTACGGGTCGCGGTCCGCGCGGCCGGCCTGAACTTCCGCGACGTGCTCATCACCCTCGGCATGTACCCGGACCGGCCCCCGCTGGGCGGCGAAGGCGCGGGCGTCGTCCTCGAAACCGGCCCCGACTCACGCTTCCGGCCCGGCGACCGCGTCATGGGCCTGGTCCCCGGCGCCTTCGGACCGCGCGCGGTCGCGGACCAGCGGCTCCTGACCGCGATCCCCGACGGCTGGAGCTTCACCGAGGCGGCGGCGGTGCCCGTCGCGTTCACCACCGCCTGGTACGGGCTGTTCGACCTCGGTGGACTGCGCCCCGGCGACCGGGTCCTGATCCACTCCGGCGCGGGCGGTGTGGGCATGGCCGCCGTCCGGCTGGCCCTGCACGGCGGTGCGGAGGTCTTCGCCACCGCGAGCCCCGCCAAGTGGGACGCCCTGCGGGCCCTCGGCCTGGCGGACGACCACATCGGTTCGTCCCGCGACACCCGGTTCGCCGACCGGTTCCCGGCCATGGACGTCGTCCTCAACTCCCTCGCGGGGGAGCTCACCGACGCCTCCCTGCGGCTGCTCGCCGACGGCGGACGGTTCGTCGAGCTGGGGAAGACGGACCTCCGGTCACCCGAGGGCCTGATCTACCGGGCCTTCGACCTCAACGACGTCGACCCCGCACGGCAGGGCGAGATCCTCTCCTCGGTCGTGGCGATGGTCGCGGACGGGACGCTGGAGCCGCTGCCGGTCACCGCCGCGGACCTGCGCCAGGCCGTTTCCTCCTTCCGGCTGATGAGCCGGGCCCGCCACACCGGCAAGATCGTCCTGACCGTTCCCCGGCCGATCGATCCCGACGGCACCGTCCTGATCACCGGCGGAACCGGCACCCTCGGCCGCGCCGTCGCCCGGCACCTGGTCTCCCGGCACGGGGTGCGGCACCTGCTGCTCGTCGGCCGCGGCGGCGGCGCGGTGCCGCCCCTGGAGCCGCAGGGCGACGTCGACGTGCGGGTGGTGGCCTGCGACGTGGCGGACCGGGACGCGCTGGCGGCCGTCCTGGACTCGGTCCCGGCCGAGCATCCGCTGACCGCCGTCGTCCACGCGGCCGGAGTGCTCGACGACACCGTCGTGGAGCGGCTGACCGCGGAGCGGCTCGACCGGGTGCTGCGTCCCAAGGTCGACGGCGCCTGGCACCTGCACGAGCTGACCCGCGGGCACGACCTCGCCGCCTTCGTGCTGTTCTCCGCGGCGGCGGGCGTCCTCGGCAACGCCGGCCAGGCCGGCTACGCGGCGGCGAACTCCTACCTCGACGCGTTCGCCGCGTACCGGCAGAGTCTCGGGCTGCCCGCCGTGTCGATGGCCTGGGGCCACTGGGAGGAGGAGAGCGGGATGACCGCCCACCTCACCGGGGCCGACCGCCGGCGTCTCGCCCGCAAGGGCATCCGCCCCATGAGCACCGAACGCGCCCTGGCCATGTTCGACACCGCGCTGGGTGCCGGGCGTCCCGCACTGACCACCGCCGACCTCGCGATGCCGCAGAACCTGCCGACGCCCAAGGCCCCCGCGTCGGACCTGCTCTCCCTGGTCGCCGCCCACACCGCCACCGTCCTCGGCCACGCCGACGCCGCCGCGATCAGCCCCGGGCTCGCCTTCCGCGATCTCGGCTTCGATTCCCTGACCTCCGTCGAGCTCCGCAACCGCCTGGCCGGCGCCACCGGTCTGCGGCTGCCCGCGACCCTCGTCTTCGACCACCCCACCCCCGCCGACCTCGCCGACCACCTCACCGCCGAACTCTCGGGTGCGGGTGCGGCTCCGGGTACGGGTGTGGCGTCGGTGGTGCCGGTGGTGGGTGCGGTGTCGTCGGATCCGGTGGTGATCGTGGGGATGGGGTGCCGGCTGCCGGGTGGGGTGGGGTCGCCGGAGGAGCTGTGGGCTCTGGTGTCGGGTGGGGTGGATGCGATCGGGGGGTTCCCGTCGGATCGTGGGTGGGACGTGGAGGGGTTGTTCCATCCGGATGCGGATCATCCCGGGACGTCGGTCACGCGGTCGGGTGGTTTCCTGGCCGACGCGGCCGGTTTCGATGCCGATTTCTTCGGGATCTCGCCGCGTGAGGCGTTGGCGATGGATCCGCAGCAGCGGGTGCTGCTGGAGACGGCGTGGGAGACGCTGGAGGACGCGGGGATCGATCCGACGTCGCTGCGGGGCAGCCGGACGGGCGTCTTCACCGGCATCTGGTCCTCCGGCTACGTCGGCAGCCCCGACCAGGCACCGCCCGACACCGAGGGCTACCTCGCCACCGGCATCTCGCCGAGCATCACCTCCGGCCGGGTCTCCTACCTGCTGGGCCTCCAGGGCCAGGCCGTGTCCGTGGACTCCGCCTGCTCCTCGTCGCTGATGGCGATCCACCTCGCCGCACAGGCGGTGCGCTCGGGGGAGTGCTCACTGGCGCTGGCCGGCGGGGTGACCGTGAGCGTGACCCCCCTGCAGTTCACGGAGTTCTCCCGCCAGCGTGCCCTGGCCCCCGACGGCCGCTGCAAGCCCTTCTCGTCGACGGCCGACGGGACGGCGTGGGGTGAGGGTGCGGGGCTGGTGCTGCTGGAGCGCCTCTCCGACGCGCGTCGCAACGGGCACCGGGTGCTGGCGGTGGTGCGGGGTTCGGCGGTGAACCAGGACGGGGCGTCGAACGGGCTGACCGCGCCGAACGGTCCGTCGCAGGAGCGGGTGATCCGTCAGGCGCTGGCGAACGCGGGCCTCTCGACGGCGGACGTGGACGCGGTGGAGGCGCACGGCACCGGGACGACGCTGGGTGATCCGATCGAGGCGCAGGCGCTGCTGGCGACGTACGGTCAGGGGCGGGACGAGCCCCTGTGGCTGGGGTCGGTGAAGTCGAACATCGGCCACACCCAGGCCGCCGCCGGTGTGGCCGGTGTGATCAAGATGGTGATGGCGATGCGGCACGGCGAACTGCCGCCCACGCTGCACGTCCAGGAGCCGACGCCGCACGTCGAGTGGGACACCGGTGACATCCGGCTGCTCACCGAGGCCCGGCCCTGGCCGGAGACGGGCCGCCCCCGCCGTGCGGGCATCTCGGCCTTCGGTGCCAGCGGCACCAACGCCCACGTCGTCATCGAGCAGTTCCCGGAGGACACCCCCGAACAGGACGCCGCGGACGACTCCGCCGAGCCCACCGTGTGGCTGCTGTCCGGCAGGACGGACGACGCCCTCCGCGCCCAGGCCCGACGGCTGGCGGACCACGTCGCCGCCCGCCCCGGACTCCGCCCGGCCGCGATCGGCCGGGCCCTCGCCACCACCCGCACCCTGCTCGCCCACCGGGCGGCCCTGGTGGGCAGCACCCGGACCGACCTCCTGGCGGAACTCGCCGCCCTCGCCGACGGGGACCCGCGCGTCATCACCGGTGTGGCCGGTTCACCGGCCCGGTCGGTGTTCGTGTTTCCGGGGCAGGGTGCGCAGTGGGTGGGGATGGGTGGGGAGTTGTACGTCTCGGAGCCGGTGTTCCGGGAGGTGGTGGATGCGTGTGATGCGGCGTTGGCGCCGTTCACGGACTGGTCGTTGGTGGAGGTGTTGACGGGTGGGGGTTCGCTGGAGCGGGTGGATGTGGTGCAGCCGGCGCTGTTCGGCGTGATGGTCGCGCTGGCGGCGCTGTGGCGTGCCCATGGTGTGGAGCCGGATGCGGTGGTGGGGCATTCACAGGGGGAGATCGCGGCGGCGTGCGTGGTGGGTGCGTTGTCGTTGGAGGACGCCGCGAAGGTGGTGGCTCTGCGCAGCCGGGCCCTGGTGGCTCTGGCCGGCCGGGGCGGGATGGTGTCGGTCGGCCTCGGGCACGAGCGGGCGGTCGGGTTCGTGGCCCGCTGGGGCGACCGGCTGACGGTCGCGGTCGTCAACTCGGCGGACAGCGTGGTGGTCTCGGGTGACCTGGACGCGCTGGAGGAGCTGCTGGCGGTCTGCGAGGCCGACGGTGTCCGGGCCCGCCGTCTGCCGGTCGACTACGCCGCCCACTCGGCCCAGGTCGAGGCGATCCGTGAGCAGCTGCTCACCGACCTCGCCGACGTCCGGCCCCGGTCCGCCGAGATTCCCTTCTACTCCACCGTCACCGCCGAACCGATGGACACCGCCGGGCTCGACGCCGGCTACTGGTACCGCAACCTCCGCGAACCCGTCCGCTTCGACCTCGCCGTCGAGGGCCTCGCGCAGGACCGGCCCGGTGTGTTCGTGGAGGTCGGCCCGCACCCCGTCCTGGTGCCGGTGATGGACGGCCCCGCGACCGGCACCCTGCGCCGCGGCAGCGGCAGGCAGGAGTTCCACCGCGCCCTCGCCCGCCTGCACACCCGGGGCGTGGCCGTCGACTGGACACCGGTCCTCCCCGCCGGGCGCCACCACGTGCCGCTGCCGACGTACGCCTTCCAGCACCGGCCGTACTGGCTGAACCCCACCGCCGCGAAGGGCGACATGTCGGCGGCCGGACTGGACCCGGCCGGGCACCCGCTGCTCGGGGCCGTCGTCGAACTGGCCGGTGAGCAGGGCCTCCTGCTCACCGGGCGGCTCTCGACGGCCACCCGGCCGTGGCTGGCCGACCACGTCGTCCTCGGCTCGGTGCTGCTGCCCGGCACCGTGTTCGTCGAACTCGCCCTGCACGCCGGGCGGCAGGCCGGCTGCGACCTCCTGGACGAACTGGTGCTGGAAGCACCCATGATCCTGCCGGACGACGGTTCCGTGCCGGTCCAGGTCGTCGTCGGCGCACCGGACGGAACGGGCCGACGCCCTGTCACCGTGCATTCCCGGACCGGCGGCACCTGGCTGCGGCACGCCACCGGCGTGCTGGCGACCGGCGACCGCCCCCACCCCTACGACACCGGCGAGTCCTGGCAGCCGGCCGGTGAGCCCGTCGACCTGACCGGCTTCTACGACACCCTCGCCGACCAGGGCTACGAGTACGGGCCGGTGTTCGCCGGGGTGCGCGAGATCCGGCGGCAGGGTGACGAGCTCTACGCCGAGGTGGCGCTGCCCGGCGACACCCGCGACCGCTTCGGCCTCCACCCCGCGCTGCTCGACGCCGCGCTCCAGCCGCTGACCCTGCTGGCGGCCGGCCGTCTGCCGTTCTCCTTCGCCGGGGTGTCGATGCGCAAGGCCGGCTCCACGGCCCGGGTCCGCCTCACCCCCACCGGCCCGGACACCTTCCGGGTCGCGCTCGGCGACGACTCCGGGCCGCTGGCGTTGATCGAGGCCCTGACCGTGCGCCACCGGCCGCCCGGCACGGCGGCCGGCGGGACCGACCGGCTCTTCCGCCTCGACTGGGTGCCCGTCGAGAGCACCGGCGAACCCTCGGCCGTCCACCGTGTCACGCCCCCGGCGGGGGACCCCGTGGCGGCCGCGCACACCGTCGCCGCCGAGACGCTGGGCGTGCTCCAGGACTTCCTGCGCGACGGGGAGGGCCGGCTGGCCGTGGTGACCAGCGGGGCGGTCGGGCCGGACCTCGCCGACCTGCCGTCCGGCGTCGTCCGGGGCCTGGTCCGCGCGGCCCAGGCGGAACACCCCGGCCGGTTCGTCCTCGTCGACACCGACGACCGCGTCCTCGTCGCGGGGGACGAACCGGAGCTCGTCGTGCGCGACGGCGCCGCCCGTGCCGCCCGCCTGGTGCGGGCCGAAGCGGCCCCGGCACCCGGCCCGCTCGACCCGAACGGCACCGTGCTGATCACCGGCGGCACCGGAACGCTGGGCCGTCTCGTCGCCCGGCACCTGCGCGAGCGGCACGGCGTCCGGCACCTGCTCCTGCTCGGCAGGAGCGGGGCGGAGGTGGACTTCGACGCCGAGGTGGTGGCCTGCGACGTGGCGGACCGCGACGCGCTGGCGGCCGTCCTGGCCGCGATCCCGGCCGAGCGCCCGCTGACCGCGGTCGTCCACGCGGCCGGGGTGCTCGACGACGGCGTCGTCGAATCCCTCACTCCCGGCCGGATCGACCGGGTGCTGAGGCCCAAGGCCGACGGCGCCTGGCACCTGCACGAGCTGACGAAGGACCTCGGTCTGAGCGCGTTCGTGCTCTTCTCGTCCGCCGCCGGAGTGCTGGGCGGCCCCGGCCAGGCGAACTACGCCGCGGCGAACGCCTTCCTGGACGCCCTCGCCGTGCACCGGCGTGCCCGGGGCCTGCCGGGGGTGTCGCTGGCCTGGGGCCACTGGGCCGAGGCCAGCGGGCTGACCCGGCACCTCACCGACACCGACCGCAGGCGGCTCGCCCGCGCCGGCGTGCTGCCGATGCCCACGGACGAGGCGCTGGCCCTGTTCGACCTGTCCCTGGGCGCCGCCGAGCCCGTGCTGGTTCCCGCGCACCTCGACCTGTCGGCGGCGTCCGACCGCCCCCTGCTCAGCGGCCTCACCCGCACCCGGCCCGTCCGGCGCACGGACCGGCCGGCCCTGGGCCGGGAACTGGCGGGCCTGACCGGGCCCGAGCAGCACAGCCGCGTCCTGGAACTGGTCACCGCCCAGACGGCCGCGGTCCTCGGCCACACCGACACCGCGGCCGTCGGCGCCGAGCGGGCCTTCAAGGACCTGGGCTTCGACTCGCTGACCGCGGTGGAACTGCGCAACCGGCTCTCCGCGGTCGCCGGGGTACGGCTGCCCGCGACGATGGTCTTCGACCACCCGACCCCCGACGCGCTGGCCGGCCACCTGCGGGACCTCCTGCTCGGCGCCCGGCGCCAGGCCCCTGCCCCGCCCGTGCCGGTGGGTGCTGCGGTGTCGGGTGATCCGGTGGTGGTGGTCGGGCTGGGGGCCCGGTATCCGGGTGGGGTGGGGTCGGCGCAGGAGTTGTGGGAGGTGGTGTCGGGCGGGGTGGACGCGGTCGGGGACTTCCCGTCGGACCGCGGATGGGACGTGGGCCGCCTCTACGACCCGGCCGGTGGTCCGGGGAGGTCGTACACCCGGTGGGGCGGCTTCCTCGACTCCGCCACCGGCTTCGACGCCGACTTCTTCGGGATCTCGCCGCGTGAGGCGCTGGCGATGGATCCGCAGCAGCGGGTGCTGCTGGAGACGGTGTGGGAGACGTTCGAGGACGCGGGGATCGATCCGACGTCGCTGCGGGGCAGCCGGACGGGCGTCTTCACCGGCATCTGGGCGTCCGGCTACGGCGCCGGGGCGCAGCCGCCCGACCTGGAGGGCTACCTCTCGACCGGTACGGCGACGAGTGTGACCTCCGGGCGGGTGTCGTACCTGTTGGGGCTGGAGGGTCCGGCGGTGTCGGTGGACACGGCGTGTTCGTCGTCGCTGGTGGCGATCCATCTGGCGGCGCAGGCGCTGCGGGCGGGGGAGTGCTCGCTGGCGCTGGCCGGCGGGGTGACGGTGATGGCGACGCCGGCGGGGTTCGTGGAGTTCTCGCGGCAGCGCGGCCTGGCCCCCGACGGCCGGGTGAAGGCGTTCGCCGAGGCGGCCGACGGCACGGCCTGGGCCGAGGGAGCGGGTGTCGTGCTGCTGGAGCGGCTGTCGGACGCGCGTCGCAACGGTCACCGGGTGCTGGCGGTGGTGCGGGGTTCGGCGGTGAACCAGGACGGGGCGTCGAACGGGCTGACCGCGCCGAACGGTCCGTCGCAGGAGCGGGTGATCCGTCAGGCGCTCGCGAACGCGGGTCTCTCGACGGCGGACGTGGACGCGGTGGAGGCGCACGGCACGGGGACGACGCTGGGTGATCCGATCGAGGCGCAGGCGCTGCTGGCGACCTACGGCCGGGACCGGGTGGAGCCGTTGTGGCTGGGGTCGGTGAAGTCGAACATCGGCCACACCCAGGCGGCGGCCGGTGTGGCCGGTGTGATCAAGATGGTGATGGCGATGCGGCACGGTCAACTGCCGCCCACGCTGCACGTGGACGCGCCGACCTCGCACGTCGACTGGGAGTCCGGGAACATCCGGCTGCTCACCGAGGCCCGGCCCTGGCCCGACAACGGCCGGCTGCGTCGTGCGGGCATCTCGGCGTTCGGCATCAGCGGCACCAACGCGCACGTGATCCTGGAGGCCCCGGACCCGGCTCCGGCCGAGGAGCCCTCGTCCGGGTCGCCCGCCGCCCTCGGCCCCGCCCCCGCCGCCGCGCCCCCGGCCGTCGTGCCGGTGCCGTGGCTGCTGTCGGCCAAGTCGGACGCGGCCCTGCGCGACCAGGCCCGCAGGCTGCGCCGCTTCCTCGCCGAGCACCCCGGGGTCGCACCGGCCGAGGTCGCCGCGGACCTGGCCGCGAAGGCCCGCCTTCCGCACCGCGCGGTGCTGACGGACCCGGCCGGCCTGGACGCGCTGATCGACGGAGAGGCCGGAGTCGTCACGGGTACCGCCTCCCCCGGAAGGTCGGCGTTCGTGTTCTCGGGTCAGGGTGGTCAGTGGGTGGGGATGGGGCGTGGTCTGTATGACGTGTTCCCGGTGTTCGCGGGGGTGTTGGACGAGGTCTGTGGGTTGCTGGGGTTGTCGGTGGAGGTGTTGTTCGAGGACGGGGAGGGGGTGCTGGGGCGGACGGTGTTCACGCAGGGTGCGGTGTTCGCGTTGGAGGTGGCGTTGTTCCGATTGGTGGAGTGGTTGGGGGTGCGGCCGGATTTCGTGGTGGGGCATTCGGTGGGTGAGGTGGCGGCGGCGCATGTGGCGGGGGTGTTGTCGCTGGAGGACGCGTGTGTGCTGGTGGGTGCGCGTGGGCGGTTGATGGAGGCGTTGCCGGAGGGTGGGGCGATGGTGTCGTTGCAGGCGTCGGTGGGG
>NZ_JBHJRC010000126.1:0-21975 GCF_042261735.1 Kitasatospora sp. NPDC056327
GCCCCCGAAGGCGAACTGGGTCCGTCCGGGCAGCGGCGTCCCGCTCTCAGAGGGTGCCGTGGACCAGTCGGCCGTCGAAGAACGTGAGGTCGACGGGCAGGTCCGGCAGGTCGTGCGGAGAGGTGTCGGCGAGCCGGCCGCCGAGGACGCAGAGGTCGGCCACCTTGCCGGGTTCGAGGGTTCCCTTCCAGCTCTCGGCGAAGTCCTGGACGGCGGGCGTGGAGGTGTAGGCGCGCAGGGCCTCCGGCAGGCCGATCCGCTCCTCCGGGCCGCTGGTGCGGCCGGTCGCCTTGGACTCCCGCAGCAGCATCGAGGCGACGCCGCGGCGCCAGTCGGGTTCGGTGATCGGCGCGTCCGAGCTGGCGCAGAGCCGCACCCCGGCGGTGAGCGCCGAACGCACGGGCCACATCCGGCGGGAGCGCTCCTCACCGACCACCTCGTCCATGAGGTCGGAGATGGTCCACTTGATCGCCGGGTTCATGTTGACGCCGTAGCCGTGCTCGGCCAGCAGCTCCAGGCTGCGCGGCGTCGCGAAGTCGCCGTGGATGAGGTAGTGCCGGGCGTCGGCGCGCGGGTGGACGCGCTGGGCCTCGGCGAAGGCCTCGGTGACGGTGTCGATCGCCCGGTCACCGGTGACGTGCACCCCGATCTGGTGACCGGCCGCGTGCACGGCCTCGATCATCGCGGCCAGTTCGACGGCCTGGACCGCGGGCCCCGAGCCGTGCACGCACAGCGCGCCGTGGCCGCCGCCCTCGTAGGCGTCGTGCATCCAGGCGGTGCGGTGGGGCGGCACGCCGTCGGCGAACAGCTTGACGCCGAGGAGGTTGAACCGGCGCGGGTCGACGCCGTCCAGGGAGATCCCCGCCAGCTCGGCGAGCCCGGACCGGACGTCCGCCAGGCCGCCGCCCATCGGGGCGGGCAGCAGCAGGAGGCTGACCCGGGCCTGGAGTTCGCCGCTCCGGGCGAGCTCCAGGTAGGTGTGCAGCGCGCCCGTGCCCATCGCGCCGGCCATGATGCTCTCGCCGCCCGGGCCGAGCCCGGGTTCGGTGTAGCTGGTGGTGCCCAGGGCGTGCAGGGCCTCGATCGCGCCGGTGATCGCCACCCGGCGCCGGTGCTCGTCGGGGCGGGGGACGTGCGCCTGGACGGCGCCCTGCGCGGACTCGCGCAGGATGCCGGTGGGGTGGCCGGCCGGGTCGGCGTCGATGGTGCCGCCGGGCGGGGGCTCGGTGCCGGGGCCGATGCCCGCGGTGCGCAGGGCGGCCGTGTTGACCCAGGCGATGTGGTCGGAGAAGTCGGTCAGGCAGACCGGGTTGTCGGGGGCCGCCGCGTCGAGGTCGGCGCGGTCGGGCATCGACCGGCTGCCGTCCAGGCACTCGGCGAGGTAGCCGGTGTCCCAGCCGCGGCCGACGATCCACTCCCCCGGCGCGGCGGCGCGGGCGGCCGCGGCGACGGCCGCGACGATGTCGGCGATCGAGCGGACCACCGGGAAGTTGAGGTCGAGGGCGAGCGGCGGCCGGTTGAGGCCCCAGGCGTGGCCGTGCAGGTGGGAGTCGTTGAGGCCGGGCAGGACGGTGCGTCCGCGCAGGTCGACGATCCGGGTCGCGGGGCCCGCGTGCGCGAGGACGGCCGCGGTGCTGCCGACGGCGGTGATGACGCCGTCGCGCACGGCCAGGGCCTGGGCGGTGGTGAAGCCGGTGTCGACGGTCAGCACGTCGCCGTCGACGAGGACGAGGTCCGCGGGGCGGTCGGCGGGGAGGGCCACGGGTATCAGGGCCCTTCCGGGGAGACGATGCCGCGGTCGGCCCAGAAGGGCTCGACGAGTTCGCGGACCCGCTCGGCGCCGACCCGCTCCAGCAGCTCCAGCGCGCCGACGTTGTCCGTCAGCTGCTGCATCCGGCTGGCGCCGAACAGCACGGTCGCGGTGGCCGGGTGGGAGAGCGCGAAGGCGACGCAGAGCTGCGCGGGCGTCGTGCCGAGCCCGGTGGCGACGGCGGTCAGGCCGGCGGCGGCCTCGGTGATCCGGTCGCGGATGCCGCCGGGGTCGCGGCCGATCTCCCGGGAGGGGCTGGTGCGCCCGGCGAGGATGCCGCCCTCCAGGATGTCGGAGGCCTGCAGCGAGAGGCCGTCGGCGAACAGCCCGGCGAAGGGCTCGCCGTCGGGGATGGCGCGGCGGCAGGGGCTGTACTTGAGCTGGGCGAGCTGCGGGCCCGGCGAGCCGGCCGCGAGGGCGTGCCCGCGGATGGTGCGGACCGCCGTGGCGGACCAGTTGTTGACGCCCCAGCAGCCGATCAGGCCCTCCTTCTCCAGCTCGGCGAGCTCCTCGGCGATCGCCTTCAGGTCGAGGTCGTCGCGGCGGATGTCGCCGAGCACGGCGAGGTCGGCGTGCTCGACGCCGGCCCGGAAGAGGGCGCCGGCGAGCTGGTCGCGCAGCGAGAGCTGCGGGTAGGGCTCCAGCCAGAGCTTCGCCGAGAGCAGGTAGTCCTCGCGGGCGATGCCGCCGGCCCGCACGATGGCGGAGAACAGCACGTCGGTGAAGACCGGCGGGTGGCCGGGCATGCTGTAGACGGCGACGTCGAAGAGGTTGATGCCGAGGTCCACGGCCTTGCGGACCATGGCCACGGCGTCGGCGAAGTCCATCCGGTCGTAGGTGTGCCAGGAGCCGAGGGACAGGACGGACACCTCGGGTCCTGCGGTGCCGAGCCGGCGGCGGGGGACGACGGTCATGGTGGTCCTCACGGGAGTCGGGGACTTGAGGGTGGGAAGGCGGGGGCGGGAAGACGGGCGGGTGCCGGAAGGGGCACCCGGCGCCCCGGGTACGGGACACAGGGACTTGAGGGACGTCCCGGGGCGCCGGGCGGATCGGGGGCGCCGGCGGCGGGCGCCGGCGCGGGGCGGACCGCGGGTCAGTCCAGCCAGGGGTGGACGACGGCCTTGGTCTGCTCCAGGCGGGACATCGCCTCCAGGGCGGCGCTCGCGCCACCGAGGCCGACCGGGGCGCTGAACAGCGCGTCCCAGTCGAAGTGCGAACCGAAGGTCCGCAGGAACTCGACGGACCGGTGGTAGTCGCCGACGTCGCCGTTGAGCGAGCCGAGCACGGTCAGCTCCTTGCCCATGACGGTGCCCAGCGACAGCTCCTGGAGGGCCGGGCCGGTGCTGCCGACCACGACGAACTTGCCGCCCCAGGCCGCCAGGTCCACGGCCTCGGCGCCGACGCCGGGCGCACCGGCGAGGTCGATCACCAGGTCCGCGCCGCGCCCGCCGGTGGCGGCGAGCACGGCCTCGCGGCGGGCCTCGGGGCCGTCGGCCAGACCCAGCGTGAGGTCCGCGCCGAACTCCTCGGCCAGTTCCAGCCGGCTGTCCGGAGCGCCGATGGTGATCACCGGGCCGGCGCCGCCGGCCTTGGCGACCGCGGTGGCGACGATGCCGAGCGCGCCGGCGCCCTGGATCACCACCGAGGAGCCGGGTCGGGTGCCACCGGCCCGGTCGAAGGCGTGCAGCACCGTCTTGACGGCGCAGCCGGCCGCGGCGGCCCAGGTGGGGGCGACCTCGTCGGGCAGCAGGTACTTCTGCGCGTGCGGGACGACGTAGTTGTACTCGGCGAGCCCGGCGGTGGCGTACGGGTACCGGTCGGCGCGCTGGCGGAAGCCGTAGCCGCGGTCCTCGCAGGCCACCGGGTTGCGCAGCACGGTACAGCCGTAGCAGTGGCCGCAGGTCGACTCGGACCAGCCGATCCGGCGGCCCACCGCGACCTCGCGGCCGAGCGCGTCCACGGTGCCCTCGCCCACCGCGACCACGGTGCCGACCATCTCGTGGCCGAGCACCAGCGGCAGCATGCCGGGCATCGACATCGCCCCGCTCCACAGGTGGACGTCGGTGGCGCACAGCGTGGCGCAGTCGACGCGCACCAGGGCGGCGCCCGGTTCGATCCGCTCGGGCAGCGGCAGCTCCTCGATCACGAGCGGCTCGCCGTGGGCACGCAGCACGGCGGCCCTGGTGCTTGTCGGAAGCGTCATGTTCCTCGGTCTCCTCGGATTCCTGGTCCACGGTCCGGGCGGGTGCCCGGGCCGGTCATCTGCTGTGGGCGGTGTCCCAGACCTCGTTGCGGCTGCGCCACCAGAGCAGCACCACGATGACCAGGAAGGGCACCACGCCCTGGTACTTCTGGATCGCCTCGACGGAGGCGGACAGGCCCTCCAGGCAGCCGAGCACCAGGCCGCCGATCAGGGTCAGCGGCAGGCTCCGGAAGGCACCGAGCATGGCCACGGCCAGCGCGGTGTTGATGAGCTTGCCGAGGGTGGAGAAGTCCCCGCCCAGGCGGGGTGCGGCGAGCACCACCACCAGGGTGGTGACGGCGCCGATGGCGGCCCACACCGCGACGGCCAGCCTGGCCACCGGGATGCCGACGACCTCGGCGGTGGCCGGCTGCTCGGACAGCGCCTGGAGGCGCAGGCCGAGCCGGGTGCGGCCGAGCAGCAGCCCGACGCCGACCGTGATCAGCGCCGCGAACGCGATGGTGACCGGCACGGACTGCGGGATCACCACGCCGCCGAGGGTGAACATCGGGTGCTCGAAGGGGCTGGGGAAGGTGTGCGCCCCGGTGGTGGTGGAGCCGAAGAGCCGCAGCCCGGCCGCCATCACGGCGACGTAGACGGCGACGGTGACGGCCGCCTTGGTGTTCTGCGAGTGGCCGGCGAACCAGCGCACCAGCACGGTGCCGAGCAGGGCGGACAGCCCGGCTCCGGCGAGCACGCCGGCCGGCAGGGCGAGCCAGAGGCTCACCCCCTCGTCGGTCAGGCTCACCATGACGAAGGCGCCGATCGCGCCGACCGCGGCCATCGCGAAGTTCACGGTGGCGACGAGCCGGTAGGTCAGGACGACGCAGAGGCCGAGCAGGGCGTAGACACCGCCGCCGGTCAGGCCCGCGAGCGTGGAGTTGAGCATGGGACACCTCCTGGGGTCCGCCGGGGGTCCTGCGGTTGCGGGGTCACTTCTTGCCGGGGACGACGAAGCCCTCGGGCAGGACCTTCCAGGCGCCGTTGACGGCCTGGACGAAGCGGCTGCCCTGGACGGGGTTGTGGGTGTCGCCCTCACCGAACACCCAGGGGGTGCCGACCATCGGGTACTCGATCGGCTTCATGCTCTTGAAGGCCTTGGTGACGGACTCGCGGTCGATCGGCCCGGAGATGCCCTTGAGGACCTGGACGAACAGGTCGGCGGCCATCACGCCGCCCTGGCTGAAGGCGGTCTTCTGGATCTTGTTCTTGTCGACCAGCTGGGACCAGCGCTCGTTGCCCGGCAGCGAGGTGTCGGTGTACGGCTGCCACTCGGTGCCGGCGTAGACCTTGAGGCCGGCCGGGATGGCCTGGGCGTTGGCGTCGGTGTAGCTGTTGGCGCCGACGATGAAGTCCACGTCGTCCATGCCCTGGGTCTTGGCCTGGGCGAAGTAGGGGCCGACGATGCCGTTGTAGAGGACGGCCTGGCAGCCGGCGCCCTTGTCGGCGACCAGGTACTTGGTCGGGTCGCCCTCGGCGATGGCCAGCTCCTTGTGGGCGAGCTGCTTGCCGGTCAGCTCGGTCCACTTCTTGATGGCGTCCTCGATGCCGCCGCCGCTGCCGGGCAGCACGGTGTAGTCGAGGCAGACCTTGTCCCGCTTGAGCACCTCGGAGGCGTAGTAGAGGTTGGCGGTCAGCAGGTTGAACGGGCCGGGGTTGACCGGTGCGATGTTGGGGCTGGTGAAGCAGGCGGGGTCGACGCCGACCGCCGGGATGGAGACGATCTTCTCCTTGCTGTAGGAGGCGCGGTTGAGACCGCAGTCCACGGCGCTGGAGGAGCCCACCAGGGCGACGACCTTCTTGGACTTGACGAGGTCGACGGCCGCCTCGGTGGCGCGCTGCGGGTTCATCGCGTCGTCCATGCTGACGAGCTCGATCTTGCGGCCGTTGATGCCGCCGGCGGCGTTGACCTCCTCGAAGACGGCCTTGACCGCCTGGGGGACCTCGGGGGTCTGGAAGAGGCCGGTGATGCCGTTGATCGAGCCGACCTTGATGGGGCCGGACTCGGAGCCGGAACCGGAGTCGGAGCTGTTGCAGGCGGTGGCGCCGAGGGCCAGCGCGGTGGCGGCGGCGAGGGCGGCGATCGGCCGGGCGTGCGTCATGGTGCACTCATTTCCGTCTGTGGGGGCGCGCCGGAGCGGGGGAAGGTGCGCGGTCCCGCGAGGGTGGGTGGGGGAAATGCGGGGATCAGCAGGTGGTGCGGGTGGGACGGCCGGTACGGGTGGTGCCGGCTCAGGCGACCGGGACGTCGGCGGTGCCGAGGTAGGCGGCCATCACGGTCGGGTCGGCGAGCACCTGGCCGGTCGGGCCGGTGGCGATGACGTGACCGAAGTCGAGGACGGTGACCTCGGAGCAGGCGGCCTGCACGAGGTCCATGTCGTGCTCGACGAGCAGGACGGAGACGCCGTACCGGGCCGGGACCTGAGCGAGCCGGCGGCCGAGGGCCAGCGACTCGGCGGCGGACTGGCCGGCGGCGGGCTCGTCCAGCAGCGCGACGGCGGGGCGGGCGGCGATCGCCGCGGCGACGTCGAGCAGGCGGCGGGCGCCCGCGTCGACCATGGAGACCGGCAGGCGGCCGGGCGGGCAGCCGAAGAAGTCGAGCAGTTCGTCGGCCTCCTCGGTGGAGAGGCTGCGGCCGGCGCCGATGGTGAGGTACTCGTACTGGGTGAGCTCCGGGGCGATGGTGGTGGTCTGGAAGGTCCGGCGCAGACCGCGTCCGGCGCGGGCGCTGGGGCTGAGGCGGTCGAGCGGGTCCCCGGCGAGCGCGACGCTCCCCGTGTAGCCGCCGACGAAGCCGGTGACCGCGGCGATGAAGGTGGACTTGCCGGCGCCGTTGGGGCCGATCAGGCCGACCACCGCGCCCCGGGGGACGGTCAGGTCGACGGCGTCGAGGGCGGTGACCTGACCGTACCGCACGGTCAGCCCGCTGACGGTGAGGGCCGGTTCGCCGGTGGCCACGGTGGCCGGGACGGCGGGCGCCTCGGGCTCGGCGGGGCGGTCGGCGGCGGTGGCCTCGTACTCCTTGAGGAAGGCACGGGCGGCACGCTCGCGCTTGCGGGAGCGGGTGAAGTCGGTCTGGCTGACCCCGCTGCGCAGCGCGAAGACGGCGCCGACACCGAACAGCATGCCACCGAGGTCCTGCGGCAGGTCGAGCTTCTCCAGGATGGTCGCCATCACGGCCCCGAAGATGCCGCCCATCACGGCGCCCTCCGGGTTGTGCGGGCCGATCATGATGGCGACCGCGAACAGGGCCAGCGACTGCATCATGGCGAAGTTGCCGGAGACCACCAGGCCGAGCTGGCCGGCCATCAGACCGCCGCCGACGCCGGCGATGAAGGCGCTGATCGCGAACGCGGCGAGCTTGCTGCGGGCGACCGAGACGCCGTGCGCGGCGGCGGCCCGCTCGGAGTGCCGCAGTTCGGTCCAGGACATCCCGAGCCGGGTGCGGTTGAGCACGGCGAGGCCGAGCGCGATCAGGGTGAAGACGATGACGACCAGGACGAAGTAGGCGCCGTCCTCCTCGAACAGGGCGGGCCGTTCCAGGGTCTTCAGCTCGGACATGCCGGGCATCTGGTTGGCGTTCAGCACGATGTCGGCGGAGACCGCGAAGCCGAAGGTCACCACGGCCAGGTTGACGCCGCGGATGCGCAGCGCGGGCAGACCGATCGCGACGCCGACCGGCACCGCGGCGAGGCCGCCGATCACCAGCCAGACCAGGAACCCGCCGGGGGCGTCCGCGACGTTGAGCCGCAGCACCACCCAGGCGCCGATCGAGGCGAAGGACATCTGGCAGAGCGACATCACGCCGACCCGGCCGACGATGACGCCGTAGCTCTGCATGATCACGGCGCTGACCACGGCGGTGATCGCCAGGTACACCCAGTAGGCGGGCAGTACCGCGGGGACCAGGACGCAGGCGGCGACGGCGATGCCGAGGCCGGTGACCAGTGCCCGGCGGTCGCCTGCCAGTCTTTCGGTGAGGCTCATGCTCCCTCGCTCTCCGCCGGGACGGTGCCCGGGCCGTGGGCCGCGGCCGCCGTGGCGGGCTGCGGGGTCGCGCCGAAGTAGAAGTCGTGCAGCCGCTCGGCGTCGCCGCGCAGGTCCGCGCAGGGGCCGTCGTAGGCGAGCCGGCCCTTGCTGAGCACGTAGGCCCGCTCGCCGATCTCCAGCGCGAGGTGGGCGAACTGCTCGATGAGCAGGACGGCGATCCCGAGGTCGACCAGGTCGGCGACGGCCTTCATCAGGCGGTGGACGACCACCGGCGCGAGGCCGGAGGACATCTCGTCGATGAGGATCGTCTTGGGCCGGGCGACCAGGGCGCGGCCGAGGACTAGCATCTGCTGCTCGCCGCCGGAGAGGTGACCGGCCTGGAGGTCGCGGCGCTTCTCCAGCTCGGGGAAGAGCCGGTAGGCGGTGCCGAGGTCCTCGCCGTCCCGCTGGGCGACCAGGAGGTTCTGCTCGACCGTGAGGGTGCGGAAGACGCTGCGGGCCTGCTCGACGTAGGCGAGACCGGCGGTGGCGCGGCGGTAGGTGGACAGTTTGTCGATGGGCGTGCCGTCGAGCACGACGGAGCCGGAGGTGCAGCGCACCAGGCCGGCGATGCCGTCCATCAGGGTGGTCTTGCCGGCGCCGTTGGCGCCGAGCAGGACGGTGACCGAGGCGGGAGCGACCTCCAGGCTGACCCCGTGGACCACGGGGGCCTCGGCCCGGCTGATGCTGATGTCGCGCAGCGCGAGGGCGGGCGTCATCGGGCGGCTCCGCCACAGGCGGCGCGGATGGCGTCGGCGACCAGGGCGTGGGCCCGGGCGGCGTCGGTCAGGTCGGTGGCCAGCAGACCGAAGAAGCCGTGGATGAGACCGTCGAAGCGGACCAGGGAGGTCTCGACGCCGGCGGCGGCGAGCGCCCTGGCGTACTCCTCGCCCTCGTCGCGCAGCACGTCGTACTCGGCCTCCATGACGAGCGCGCGCGGCAGTCCGGAGAGGTCGCGGGCACGCAGCGGGAGCAGGTACGGGTCGGCGAGGTCGCCGGGGTCGCGCGGGTACTGGGTGAAGAACCAGTCCATGCTGTCCTTGGAGAGGAAGTAGCCCTCGGAGAAGTCGCGGTAGGAGATCCGGCCGTCGTCGGGGTGGGCGACCACGGGGGAGATCAGGACCTGGAGGGATATCGGCGGGCCGCCGAGGTCGCGGGCCCGCAGGCTGGTGACCGCGGCGAGGTTGCCACCGGCGCTCTCGCCGCCGATGGCCAGGCGCCCGGGGTCGACCGCGATCCCGGCGCCGTGCTCGTGGAGCCAGGTGAGGACCGCGTAGCAGTCGTCGGCGGCGGCCGGGTAACGGTGCTCGGGGGCGAGCCGGTAGTCGACCGAGACGACGACGGCTCCGGCGGCCGCGCACACGGCCCGGCAGGAGTACTCGTTCTCGTCGAGACAGCCTATGGTCCAGCCCCCGCCGTGGAGCCAGACGAAGGCCGGGAAGGGGCCCTCGCCCTCGGGGGTGTAGATCCGCACGGGGATGTCGCCGGCCGGGCCGGGTACGGTGGCGTCTACCACCGAGCCGACGGACGGCAGGGTCTCCGGCATGATCCAGGTGGTCCGGAACTGCTCTCGCATGGTCGCGGCGTCCAGCTCGACGGGCTGGGTGGGCTGCTCCGCCGCACCGGCCCGTTCGATGATCAGCTGTGCCTCGGGGTGCAGGGGCATCGTTTACCTCCGATTGCCCGGGTGCCGTCATGGGGGGTCGGCACTCGAAAATCGTATCTGATTCCATGTACGTTAAGAGTCACAATCCACGGTGTCCAGAGCTGGGAGCAAGATGATGCGCAATGGATTCCAGGCCGGAATCACCGCAGCTGACCTGGTCATGCGGGGTGGCCGCGTACACACGATGGACGGTGCGCGCACGGTCGCCGAGGCCCTGGCGGTCAGCGGGGGCACCATCGTCCGGGTCGGCACCGACGCCGAGGTCGCGCCGCTCGTCGGGCCCGGCACCCGGGTGGTCGAGCTGGGCGGGCGTTCGCTGCTGCCGGGGATCAACGACTCGCACCTGCACGGGGCGTGGCTGGGCACGATGTGGCCCGACACGCTGATGGCCCAGCTGGCGTCCGCGCCGGACGGCGGCTTCGGCGCGGACGGCCACGGGCACGGGCCCGACGGGCACGGCCACGACGGCCACGACCACGCGGGCGAGGGGCCGGCCCTGGCCGGGCTCGCCACCCCCGCCGAGCGGCGCGGGGCGATCCTGCGCACCGGCGAGCTGCTCGCCTCCCTCGGCATCACCAGCTACACCGAGCCGGGCCTCGGCCCCGGCGAGGACGCCGGGCCGACCGGCTGCTTCTCCTCCGCCGTACTGGAGGCCTACGCCGGGCTGGCCGCCGAGGGGCTGCTGCGCGCCCGGGTGACCGCCCTGCTGCTGTTCGGCCTGCTGGACGGCGCCAGCAGCGCCGACGACCTGGTGCGCGGCCTCACCGGCTTCCGGGCACCGGCCGAGGTGCCCGGCTGGTTCCGGGTGGCCGGGGTGAAGATCTTCGCCGACGGCATCCCACCGATGGGCAGCGCCTGGAGCGAGGAGCCGTACGCCGACGGCGGACACGGCGCGCTGCTGGTGGACGGCGCGGACCCGGGCGAGCGGGAGGCGAACCTGCGCGCGATGATCCGCGCCGCGCACGCGGCCGGGCACCAGATCGGGGTGCACGCGACCGGCAGCCGCACCACCCGGGTGGTCACCGAGGCGTTCGCCGGGGCGCGCGCGCTGGACGGCCGGGACGGCCGGCACTACCTGATCCACGGCGACGTGATCCACCCCGCGACGCTGGCCGCGATGGCCGCCGCCGGGGTGGGGCTGAACACCCAGCCGGGCATCGCCGCGGCCACCGCCCCGATGCTCGCCGGGGCGCTCGGCGACGAGACCCTGGCGCACGCCTGGCCGGTCCGCGACGCGCTGACCGCGGGCGTCCCGCTCTGCCTCAGCTCGGACGCCCCGGTGCTGGCCCCGGACTGGCGGGCGGGGGCCGCGGCGGCGGCCCTGCGGGCGGTGGACGCGGCCGGCCGCGACCAGCGGCTCGCCCTCGACGAGGCGCTGTACGCCTACACGGCGGCCCCGGCGCGGCAGGACGGCGCCGAGGACTGGAAGGGCACCCTGGAGGCCGGGAAGGCCGCCGACCTGTGCCTGCTGGGCGCGGACCTGCGGGACGTCACCCCGGACACGCTGCCCGGGATCCCGGTGGCGATGACGGTCGTCGACGGCCGGGTGGTCCACGAGGCCTGAGCCGGACGCACCGCGGCCGCGCCCCGGACCTCCTCGGCGGGAGGTCCGGGGCGCGGCCGTCGTCGCGCTACGCGGGTGCGTCGGTGCCCCAGGAGGCGCCGGGGTGGACGACGTCACGGTCCAGCCAGAGCCCGGCGACCGCCTCGCGCAGTTCGTCGCCGTGCCTCTCCAGCAGCTCCAGGGCGCCGAGGTTGCTCTCGAACTGCTCCAGGCTGCTGGCGCCGAACAGCACGCTGGCGGCGGCCCGGTGGGTGAGCGTGAAGGCGATCGCCAGCTGGGCCGGCGTGACGCCGAAACCCTCGGCGATGCGCAGCACCTCGGGGTAGGACTCCCGGATCCGGTCGCGGATGCCGCCCGGGTCGGCGCCGATCTTGCGCTGCGGGTGCAGCTTGCCGGCCAGGATGCCGCCCTCGAACACGTCCGAGGCCTGCAGCCCGAGCCCCTCCTCGTCGAACAGCCGCCCGTAGGGCTCGCCCTCGGGCACCGAGCGGCGGGCCAGGCTGTACTTGAGCTGGGCGAAGGACGGTGCCACCAGGCCCTCGGCCCGCGCGAACCGGAAGGCCTCGGCCAGGTCGTCGGCGGACCAGTTGTTGACGCCCCAGGCGGCGAACCGCCCGGCCCGCACCTGCTCGGCGACGTCGGTGACCACCGAGGCCACGTCCAGCTCGCCCAGGTAGTCGCCGACCACCACGAGATCGGCGCGGTCGGTGCCGACCCGGGCCAGCGAGACCTCCAGCTGCTCGGCGAAGGAGGCCTTCGGGTAGTCCCAGAGCCACAGCTTGCCGCAGAGCAGGTAGTCGCCGCGGGCCAGGCCCGCGTTGCGGACGGCCTCGCCGAAGATGATGTCGGTGACCGCGTTCTCCGCGTGCGGGCCGAAGTTGTAGTGCGCGACGTCGAACAGGTTCACCCCGCACGCGACGGCGCGGGCGATCAGCCCGGCCGCCTCGTCGGTGGTCATGCGGTCCCAGGTGTTCCACGAACCGAGGCCGAACACCGGCACCTCCGGCCCGTTCGCGCCGAGCCGGCGCCGGGGCACCGCCTGGGTGCCGCCGCTCCGGGACACGGTTTCCGAGAACTCCACGCCAACCTCCTGAGGATCCGAGTGGTCCGGCTCTGGCCGCCGGGGTGCCGATCGTATAGCATCCGGCATATTGTTTGACCGTCAAGGAGGACGCGATGTCCATTCGCCCGGAATCCCCCCGTTCCGCGGACCCGGCCCCGATCGTCGAGGTGGCCGTCGGCTACATGGCCGCCAAGCAGCTGTTCGCCGCCGCCGAGGCCAATCTGTTCGCCGCCCTGGCCGACGGCCCGCTGGACGTGCCGCAGATCGCCGAGCGCACCGGCCTGCCCCAGCGCACCAGCCGCATCCTGGCCGACTCGATGGCCGGCCTCGGCCTGCTGGACCGTGTGGACGGACGGTACACGAACTCGCCGAGCACCGCCGCCTACCTCACCGGCGCCGAGGGCCAGATCGACCTGCGCCCGTTCCTGCACTTCCTCGACGAGATCAGCTACCCCCACTGGCTGGGCTTCGGCGACACCAGCCGCACCGCCGAGCCGCAGCAGCTCGACTTCGGCGGCGAGCGCATGACCACCTTCCTGGGCGGCGTGATGACGTACAACGCGCTGCACGCCCGCCTGCTCGCCGAGCACTACGACTTCACCGCCCACGAGCGGGTGCTCGACCTCGGCGGCCTCTCCGGCTCCTTCCTGGCCGAGGCGCTCACCGCCGCCCCCGCCCTCAAGGGCACCTTCTTCTCGGTCGGCGAGCTGGTCGGCCACGCCCGCGACGTGCTGGCGGCGGCCGGGGTCGCCGACCGGGTCGACATCGTCGAGGGCGACGCCGTGGCCGGCGACGTCCCGGGCGGCTTCGACCTGGTGCTGCTGGAGCACGTGGCGCACCGCTTCGACGCCGAGCAGAACCTCGCCATCGTCCGCCGGGCGCGCGCGGCCGCGGCCGAGGGCGGCAAGCTGGTCCTGCTGGACTTCTTCCTGGACTCGGACGAGAACCAGCGTGCCATCGACGCGCTGCACGCCGGCGAGTACCTGGTGATCGACGGCACGATCGTCTACCCCGAGGACGAGGTCCGCGGCTGGCTGCGCGAGGCCGGCTGGGAGCCCGTCGAGACCCGCGCGCTGCCCGGCAGCCCGCGCATCATCATCGCGGAGGCACGATGACCACCGAGGGCACGGCGGACGGCGCCGGGCGCGTCGTCCTGGTCACCGGGGCCGCCAGCGGCATCGGCCGGGCGGTCGCCGAGGCCTTCGCGGCGGCCGGCGACCGGGTGGTCGTCGCCGACCTGAACGGCGCGGCGGCGCAGGCCGTGGCCGCGGAGCTGGGCGCCGCGGCGCTGGCCGTCACCATGGACGTCACCGACCGGGCGAGCGTCGTCGCGGCGGTGGCCGAGGCCACCGAGCGGTTCGGTCCGGTCGAGGTGCTGGTCAACAACGCCGGCCTGGCCGGCGGCGGCGGTCCGCTGGTCGACCTGCCGGCCGAGATCTTCGACCTGGTCGTCTCGGTCAACCTGCGCGGCACCTTCACGGTGACCCAGGTGGTCGGCCGGCAGATGGTGGACGCCGGCAACGGCGGGGCGATCGTCAACATCTCCTCGATCGGCGCCCGCCAGCCCACCCCGGGCCTGGGCCACTACGAGGCCACCAAGGCGGCCGTGGACGCGCTCACCCGCACGGCCGCCCTGGAACTCGCCGGGCACGGCATCCGGGTCAACGGCGTGGCGCCGGGACCGGTGCACACCCCGATGACGGCGCCGCTGATGGACGACGCCGCCGCCCGGGGCGCCTGGGAGGCCCGGATCCCGCTGGGCCGGATCGCCGAGACCGGCGACCTGACCCCGCTGGTGCTGTTCCTCGCGTCGGCGCAGGCCCGTCACATCACCGGCGCGGTGGTGCAGGTGGACGGCGGCCAGCTGCTCGTCTGAGCTCCAGGGGGGCGGCCGAGCGGCCGGCCGCCCCCCTGGACGGGCCCGCCGGTCACGGGCCCGGAAAGCCCGAAGGGGCGGGAGTCCTCCGTGGAGGACTCCCGCCCCTTCGGCGCGCACCGGTGCGTCAGCCGGACGGCTTGGCCTCGTGCAGCGCGTCGGCGGTGGCAGCCTTGTGGGCACAGGCCACCCGTTCGATCTCGGCCGCGTCGGCACCCTGCTCGATCAGGTCGAGGATGCGCTCGTGCTCCACCACCGAGCGCCGGGCACGGCCGGGCACGTAGGTGAAGGTGGACCGCCGCATGTGGTCCAGCCTGGCCCACTCCTCCTCCAGCAGGGCGCGCAGGTGCGCGTCCGGGCAGTGCTGGTAGATCGAGAAGTGGAAGGTGCGGTTGAGCGCGGTGAAGGCGGCCGGGTCGAACTCGTCCAGCGCCGCCACCATCCGGGCGTTGATCTCGCGCGAGGCGGCGATCTGTTCCGGCGTCAGGAGCGGTGCGCAGACGGCCGTCGCGTACCCCTCAAGCCGGGCCAGGATCTGCAGCGAGTGCTCGACCTGGACGGCCTCGAAGACCGCGACCCGGGCCCCTATGTTGCGCACCACCTCGACCAGGCCGTCGGACTGGAGCCGGCGCAGCGCCTCCCGCAGCGGGATGGTGCTGACCCCGGTCTCCTGCGCCAGCTGGTTCATGACCAGCCGGTAGCCCGGGCCGTACGTGCCGTCGAGGATGCGCGAGCGGAGCAACTCGTAGCTCTGCTCGGCCTTCGACGCCGCACCGGTGCGGTCCTTCGCGGAACCCAACGCCGCTCCCTCGTCCTTCCTCAGCGCGGCCGTCGCCCCCGTGGCGGACCGCCGGGCGGTCCGCGTGCCCCCGGCGGTCACCGGGCGAGGACCTTCAGCACGGTGCCGCGGAACTCCGCACCGGCCAGGGCCCCGAAGTGATCGCCGGGAACGGTCACCAGTTCCGCCCCGTCAAGAGCAGCAACGATACTCTCGATGCCGCCGGTCATCACGTCCTCCGCGCCGACGACCACCACCGGCGCCGAACGGCCGCCCCAACCCCCGGGCTCGAAGGGGGTGTTGCGCAGGCCCTCGACACAGCGGGCGAGGGCCGGGGCGCGTTCGCCGCGCGAGCGGACCAGGCCGGCGATCATGCCGGTGAACGGGTCGGCGGGCTCGGTTCCGTCGGCGACCGCGCGGTGCAGCGCCTCGATGTCGACGCCGGCGAACGGCTCGCGCGGGCTGAGCCCGCCGAGCACCACCCGGCCCACCCGCTCGGGCGCGGCGACCTGGAACTCCCAGGCGAGCCGGGCGCCCAGGGAGTAGCCGACGAGGTCGAACTCCCCCACCCCGGCGGCGTCCAGGGCCTTCAGCAGCCGGGCGACCAGGGCGCCCGCGCCCGCCTCGGCGGCGTCCGCCGGGTCGGGTGAGGCGCCGTGGCCGGGCAGGTCCGGCACCAGGACGGTGCGGCCGGTGGCGGCGATCGCGGCGGCGGTGCCCGGCGCGATCCAGTCCTGCTCGCCGTCGGAGGCGAAGCCGTGCAGCAGGACGACGGGCGGCACGCCTCCGGCGCTGCCTCCGTCGCCGTGCTCCGGCGTGATGATCCGCACCGCCAGGTCGTCGCTCTCGGTCATGACCTCTGCACCTCTCCCCTGCTTTCGCATACGATTTTTGATAGTACTGCACGCACACCCTCCCGGTCATGATCTCGACAGGGCCGGTTCGCGCTCACGGATCATGTACGAATTCACATCCGATCAACCATGGTCAGGGTCGATCACGTCCGCTATCGTGCATGATGCCGTATACGATTCTAGGAGGGCAACGTGGTACACCCCCTCGGACTGGCACCGGGAAAGATCATCGCGGTGCACCTCAACTACCGCAGCCGGGCGGCCGAACGCGGCCGGACCCCCGAGGCCCCCTCCTACTTCCTCAAGCCGCCCTCCTCGCTCTCCTGGAGCGACCGGCCCGTGGTCCGCCCGGCCGGGTGCGAACTGCTCGCCTTCGAGGGCGAGATCGCGGTGGTGATCGGGAAGCGGGCCCACCGGGTCACCCGTGAGGAGGCCCTGGAGCACGTGGCCGGCTACGCCGCCGCCAACGACTTCGGCGTCTACGACCTCAAGCACGCCGACCTCGGCGCCAACCTGCGGGCCAAGGGCCGCGACGGCTACACGCCGGTCGGGCCCACCCTGCTCACCGGCGTCGACCCCACCCGGCTGCGGCTGCGCACCTGGGTCAACGGCCTGCTCGTCCAGGACGCCTCCGCCGAGGAACTCCTCTTCCCCGTCGATCTGCTGATCGCCGACCTGTCCCGCTCCACCACCCTGGAGCCGGGCGACATCATCCTCGTCGGCACCCCGGCCGGCTCCACCGTCGTCCAGCCCGGCGACGTCGTCGAGGTCGAGCTGGAGGACAGCGGCCGGCTGCGCAACGAGGTCGTCGCCGAGGAGTCCGGCGTCACCGAGTACGGCGCGCTGCCCAAGGTCACCGAGGCCGCCCGGGAGGCCGCCTACGGCTCCGTCCACCCGCCCCGGCCCGCCGCCGGGAACGCCTCGGCCGGCCCGGCCGGGCTCGACGAGGAGACCGCCGCCGCGCTGCGCACCGTCTCCACCGCCACCCTCTCCGCCCAGCTGCGCAAGCGCGGCATCGACCACCACTTCATCGAGGGCGTCCGCCCGGCCCGCCCCGACCTGCGGATGGTCGGCGTCGCCCGCACCCTGCGCTACCTGCCGCTGCGCGAGGACGTCTTCGCCGAGATCGGCGGCGGGATGAACGCCCAGAAGCGCACCGTCGAGGAGCTGCAGCCGGGCGAGGTGCTGGTCATCGGGGCGCGCGGCGAACGCGGCTCCGGCACCCTCGGCGACATCCTGGCGCTGCGCGCGCTGCGCCGCGGCGCGGCCGGCGTGGTCACCGACGGCGGGCTGCGCGACAGCCCCTCCTTCGCCGACCTCGACCTGCCCTCCTACTACGCGGGCCCGCACGCCGCCGTGCTCGGCCGCAAGCACGTCCCGATGGACTCCCAGGTGCCCGTCGACTGCGGTGGCGTGCTGGTGATGCCCGGTGACGTGCTGGTCGGCGACGCCGAGGGCGTCGTGGTGATCCCGCCCGCGCTGGCCGCGGAGATCGCCCGGGACGCCGCCGCCCAGGAGGACGAGGAGCGCTTCGTCCTGCGGCAGGTCGGCGACGGCGCCGGCATCGACGGCCTCTACCCGATGAACGCGCACTGGCGCGCCCGCTACGAGCGCGAGCGCCAGGGCGGCTGACCCTCCCCTCCCGTCCCTCCCTCTCCCCCGCTCCCCACTCCCCCACGGAGACCCGATGAAGTTCCGAAGCGACCCGTCCGTGATCCGCGGCTCCCTCGCCCCCGTGGTCACCCCCTTCACCGATGCCGGCGCCGTCGACCACGACTCGCTGCGCGCGCTGGTCCGCTGGCAGCTCGAATCCGGCTCGCACGGCATCTCGCTGGGCGGCTCCACCGGCGAGCCCAGCGCGCAGACCGTCGCCGAGCGGATCGCCGCGATGCGCACCGCCGCCGACGAGATCGCCGACCGGGTGCCGTTCCTGCCCGGGACCGGCTCCGCCAAGCTCGACGAGACCCTCGAACTCACCGCCGCCGCGGCCGAGCTCGGCGCCGACGCGGCCCTGGTGATCACCCCCTACTACGCGCGCCCCACCCAGGAGGCGCTGTACCAGTGGTACGCCACGGTGGCCCGGGAGTTCCCGGACCTGCCGCTGGTGGTCTACAACGTGCCCTCGCGCACCGCCGTGGACATCGAGCCGGAGACCGTGCGCCGGCTGTTCACCGACTTCGACAACATCGTCGGTGTCAAGGAGACCACCAAGGACTTCGAGCACTTCTCCCGGGTGATCCACGCCTGCGGCCCCGAGCTGCTGGTCTGGTCCGGCATCGAACTGCTCTGCCTGCCGCTGATGGCCCTCGGCGGGGCCGGCTTCATCAGCGCCGTCGCCAACCTGGCGCCCACCGCGGTGGCCCGGATGTACGAGCTGTGGGAGCAGGGCGACCACGCCGGGGCCCGCGAGCTGCACTACCGCCTCCACCCGCTGGTCGACCTGCTGTTCGTGGAGACCAACCCGGCTCCCGCGAAGTGGGTGCTGGCCCAGCAGGGCCGGATCGCCTCCGGCCACGTCCGCCCGCCGCTCACCGCCCCGACCGAGGGCGGGCTGGAGAGGATCCGCGCGCTGCTCGCCGCGGGCGGCGACCTCACCCAGCAGCTGTGACCCCGGGCCCGGCGCCCCTCCCACCCCGAGAGCAGGAGACGAGATGACCACCACCACCCCGGCGGCCCCGCAGCCCGCCGCCGAGCCGTCCGCCGACCCGGCCCGCCCCGCCGCACTGCCCGGCGAGATCCTGCACTGGATCGGCGGCGAGCGCCTGCCGTCCGCCGACGGCCGCGTCCTCGACGTCGCCGACCCGGTCTCCAACACCGCCTACGCCACCCTCGCGGCGGGCGGCCCGGCCGACGTCGACCGCGCGGTGGCCGCCGCCCGGGCCGCCTTCCCGGCCTGGTCGGCGCTGGGCAACCGCGAGCGCGCCACCGTGCTCAACCGGATCGCCGACGCCGTCGAGGCCCGCGAGGAGCAGCTCGCCGCGTTCGAGTCCTTCGACACCGGCCTGCCGATCACCCAGGCGCGCGGCCAGGCCCGGCGCGCCGCCGAGAACTTCCGCTACTTCGCCGACGTCATCGTGGCGCTCGGCGAGGAGGCCTTCCGGGTCGGCACCCAGCAGCTCAACTACGTGGTGCGCACCCCGGTCGGCGTGGCCGGGCTGATCACCCCGTGGAACACCCCGTTCATGCTGGAGAGCTGGAAGCTGGCCCCGGCCATCGCCTCCGGCTGCACCCTGGTGCTCAAGCCCGCCGAGTGGACGCCGCTGTCGGCGAGCCTCTGGCCGGACATCCTGGCCGAGGCGGGCCTGCCGGCCGGCGTGGTCAACATCGTGCACGGCCTCGGCAAGGAGGCGGGCCAGGCGCTGGTGGACCACCCGGACGTGCCGATCCTCTCGTTCACCGGCTCCACCGCCACCGGCCGGCACATCGTGCGCTGCTCGGCGGACCGGCTGAAGACCGTCTCCATGGAGCTGGGCGGCAAGTCCCCGGTCGTGGTCTTCGCCGACGCGGACGTGGAGACCGCCCTCGACTCGGTCGTCTTCGGCGTGTTCTCGCTCAACGGCGAGCGCTGCACGGCCGGCTCCCGGGTGCTGGTCGAGCGCCCGCTCTACGAGGAGTTCACGCGTCGCCTGGCCGAGCGCGCCGAGCGGGTCCGGGTCGGCCTGCCGGGTGACCCGGCGACCGAGGTCGGCGCCCTGGTCCACCCCGTGCACTACCAGCGGGTGCTGGACTACGTCGAGGCCGGCAAGGCCGAGGCCCGGCTGGTGGCCGGCGGCGAGCGCCCCGCGCACCTGCCGGAGGGCAACTACCTCCAGCCGACCGTCTTCGCGGACGTGTCGCGCGACGCGCGGATCTTCCAGGAGGAGATCTTCGGGCCCGTCGTGGCGGTCGCGCCGTTCGACGACGAGCGCGAGGCCATTGACCTGGCGAATGCCACCGAATACGGTCTGGCGGCATACGTGTGGACGTCCGACCTCAAGCGGGGTCACCGGGTCGCCCACGCGGTGGAGTCCGGCATGGTCTGGATCAACTCCCACAACGTCCGCGACCTGCGCACGCCGTTCGGCGGGGTGAAGGCCAGCGGTCTGGGCCGGGAGGGCGGTGCCCACAGCATCGACTTCTACACCGAGTCCAAGATCGTCCACGTGATGCTCGGGGACGTCCACACCCCGCGCTTCGGCGCCGACGAGCAGCACTGAACCCGCAGATGGGAGTCACGCAGATGGAGGCCGTTCAGATGCCCACCCCGCCTGACGTCGTCCGCTCCGCCTACGCGCAGCTCGTCGTCACCGACGTGCCCAAGGCCCGCTGGTTCTGGGTCGACATGCTGGGCTTCCACGTCCAGTACGAGGACGCCCGCACGCTCTACCTCCGCGGCACCGACGAGCTGACCCACCACAGCCTGGTGCTGCGGGCCGGCGACGCACCCGCGCTCGACCACATCGCCTACCGGGTGCGCACGCCCGAGGACGTGGACCGCGCCGAGGAGTACTTCACCGCGCTGGGCTGCCCGGTCCGCCGGGTGCCGGCCGGCGCGGGCACCCGCGGCATCGGCGACGCGGTGCGGGTGGTGGACCCGCTCGGGTTCCCGGTCGAGTTCTTCCACGCGATCGACCGGGCCGAGCGCCTCATCCAGCGCTACGACCTGCGCCGGGGCGCCGAGGTCGCGCGGATGGACCACTTCAACATCGTGGTGCCGGACATCCCGGCCGCCTACGAGCACTACCGCGCGCTGGGCTTCGGCTGCTCGGAGACCATCGAGGGCGACGAGCACGAGCTCTACGCGGCCTGGATGTTCCGCAAGCAGACGGTGCACGACGTGGCGTTCACCAGCGGCGCCGGCCCGCGGATGCACCACGTCGGGGTGTTCGCCCCCGAGGCGCACCAGGTGCTGCGCACGGCCGACATCTTCGGCTCGCTGCGGGCCGAGCACCACATCGAGCGCGGTCCGGGACGGCACGGCGTCTCCAACGCCTTCTACCTGTACCTGCGCGACCCGGACGGCCACCGGGTGGAGATCTACACCTCGGACTACTACACCGGTGACCCGGACCACGAGACCTACCGCTGGAACGTGCACGACGACCGGCGGCGGGACTTCTGGGGCAACGCGGTGATCGAGTCCTGGTACAAGGAGGCCACGCCGGTGCTCGACCTCGACGGCAAGCCGCAGCCGGTGCTCTCGGCCGCTCTGGACGAGTCGGCCGTGCAGGTCGGCGCGGACGGTCTCGGCATCATCCCGGCGCCCTCACCGGCCCCCTCCGCGGAGGCCTGAGCCCCCGCGTCCGGCGCCCCGGCCCGGTGACGACCTCCCCCCGTGCGGTACACGGGTCCGGGGAGCCGTCACCGGGCCGGCGGCGTCCCCGGGACCGGTCCTCGCGACCCGTGCCGCGGGCGGGCCGGCGCCGCGGCGGCCCGCGGATCCCGTAGGGTCGGCCAATGGCGAAGTACTTCGACGTTCACCCGCAGACGCCCCAGGCCCGCACCATCGGCACCGTGGCCGACAGTCTGCGCTCCGGGGCCCTCATCGCGTACCCGACCGACTCCTGCTACGCCCTGGGCTGCTCCATGGGCAACCGCGAGGGCCTGGACCGGATCCGGGCCGTCCGGCGGCTGGACGACCGCCACCACTTCACCCTGATGTGCGAGAACTTCGCCCAGCTGGGGCAGTTCGTCCAGCTCGACAACGCCGTCTTCCGCGCCGTCAAGGCGGCGACCCCGGGCGGCTACACCTTCATCCTCCCCGCCACCAAGGAGGTCCCGCGCCGTCTTCTGCACCCGAAGAAGAAGACGGTGGGGGTGCGGATCCCCGACCACGCCGTCACCCGGGCCCTGCTCGCCGAACTCGGCGAGCCGCTGGTCTCCAGCACCCTGCTGCTGCCCGGCGAGGCGGAGCCGATGACCCAGGGGTGGGAGATCAAGGAGCGGCTGGACCACGTGCTGGACGCCGTCGTCGACTCCGGCGAGTGCGGTACGGAGCCGACGACGGTCGTCGACTTCTCCGGCGGCACGGCGGAGATCGTGCGCCGGGGGGCCGGCGACCCCGCCCGCTTCGAGTGAGCGGCCCCGGGGCGTCCGGTGGGCGCGGCCCCCGGA
>NZ_JBHJRC010000127.1:0-21964 GCF_042261735.1 Kitasatospora sp. NPDC056327
GGTCCGCGGCGGTCAGGAAGCGGTCGGTGAACGCCTCCCGCTCGGGGCCGCGTCTCCCGGCGGTGAGCAGCGGGCCGTACGGGCCTTCGATTTTCCGAATCAGCGCAAATTGTTGTTATCTGATCACTCCCCAGGGGTCTCCGAGGAGGCAGCGGCGGACGGACGACAGCAATTCGGAGTGCGGACCCATGAACGTTGACGTGCAGAACAGGATCGGAACGACCCTGGTGCGTGCGGCCCAGGCCGGCGACCCGCAGGCGCGCGAGGCGCTGGTGGCCGCTTGGTTCCCGCTGGTCTACAACGTCGCCGGCCGGGCGTTGAACGGTCACGCCGACGTGGACGACGTCGCCCAGGAGACCATGATCCGGGCCCTGGACGGCCTGGAGGGGCTGCGCGACCCGGAGGCCTTCCGGTCCTGGCTGGTCGCGATCACCATGAACCAGGTCCGCAACCGGGCGACCGGCCAGCAGCAGGCGGTCGTCGGCGGCCTGGACGAGACCTGGGAACTCGCCGACCCGCGTGCCGATTTCACCGACCTGACCATCCTGCGGCTGGGCCTCTCCGGCCAGCGCCGGGAGGTCGCCGAGGCCACCCGCTGGCTGGACCCGGACGACCGGGAACTGCTCGCCCTGTGGTGGCTGGAGGCCTGCGGGGAGCTGAGCCGTGCCGAACTCGCCGAGGCGCTCGACCTGACACCGCAGCACGCCGCCGTGCGTGTCCAGCGGATGAAGAAGCAGCTGGAGGCCGGACGGGTGGTGGTCCGGGTGCTCACCGCCTACCCGCGCTGCCCGGAACTGGCGGAACTGACGAGCGGCTGGGACGGCACGCCGGACTCGGTCTGGCGCAAGCGGATCGCCCGGCACGTCCGCGACTGCGCGGCCTGCGACGGGCTGGGGCGCGACCTCTTCCCGGCCGAGGGCCTGCTGGCCGGGCTGGCGCTGGTGCCGGTGCCGATGGACGCCCCGGGCGGGATCGCCCTCCAGGGCGCGGGAGCCACGGCCGGCGGGCCCGCCGCGGGTCAGGGCGGTGCGGGCTCACCGGGCGGCGGCTCGTCGGGCGGCGCCTCCGCGCCCGCCGACCCGTCCGGCGGCCCGGGCGGCTGGGCCGACCTCGCCCGTCGGAAGACCGTGCTGGCGGGCGGAACGGCGGTGGTGCTCGCGGCGGCCACGCTCGCGATGGTCTGGCCCCAGCAGACCGGTCCGGCCGGTCCGGCGCCCGAGGCGAGCGCCCCGGCCACCGCCGTCGACACTCCCGCCCCGGACGCGCCCGCCGCGCCGACCCCGCAGGCCCAGCCGCCCCTGCCGGGCCCGACGACGCCGGCCGCCGTCCCGTCCGAGGCTCCGACCGCCGCGGCCACGCCGACCGTGACGGCGAGCAGCGCCCGCCCGAGCACGGCGACACCTGCCGCGCCGAGCCCGGAGCGCCAACTGGTCGACCTGGTCAACGCCGAGCGGACCAGGCGGGGCTGTGCCCCGCTGCGGATCGACCCCCGGCTGCACACGGCCGCCCAGAAGCACGCCGAGGCGATGGTCGCCCGGAACTTCTTCGACCACACGGCGCCCGACGGCACCGGGGCGGACGCCCGGCTGAACGCGGCCGGCTACCGCTGGTCGCGGTGGGGCGAGAACCTCGACCGGGGACCGAGCTCCCCGGCCGTGGTCTTCTCCCGCTGGATGGACGGGGGCATCCACCAGACGAACATGCTGGACTGCGCGTTCAAGGACGTCGGCGTCGGTGTGGCCGTCGGCCCGGCCGGGCTCTACTGGACCCAGGACCTCGGCGCCCCGCTCGGCTGACGGAGCGGGGCCCGCCCCCGATCCGTGCGTCGGGCGATCGGGCCGTCAGGCCGTCAGAGCGACCAGCCCCGGCGCCACACCCGTGACGTGATCGGTCGCCCGGCCGACCACCGAGCCGGTGTTCCCGACCTGCCCGGGCAACGCGTCCGGCACCGAGGCGAGCGGTCCGCTCCGGAGCGGACCGGTCAGCTCGCCCTGCTCGCCGAGGGCGGCGGCGTGGGCGGCGGGGGCGGTCAGGGAGGCCACGACGCCGACGGCGAGCGAGGCGACGGCGAGCATGCTGCGCTTCTTCATGCACCGTCCAACGACGCTGCGCCAGTCGGGTTACGGCCCGGGCCGGGGCGGGAGGCGGCGCGGCCTCCGGCCCACGACGGCCCGGTCCGCGACGGCCCGGTCCGCGACGGCCCGGTCCGCGACGGCCCGGCCGACCGGCCGGGTCACCGGGCCGGCGAGCCCGGGGCCGACGGTGTGGCCGGGGTGTCCGGCTGGTACCAGACGTTGCCGGCCAGGCGCAGCGAGGCGGCGGTGTCCTCCAGGGTCGCGAAGGTCCTCTCCGTCGGCGCCCGCATGCAGACGCTCACGACGAGGATGCGCTTCTGCGTGTCCGCGGGGAGGAACCAGATCGCCTGGAGCTGCCTGGTGCCCCGGGCCATCCTGCAGGCCGGGTCCACGCCGATCTCCTGGAAGCGGGGCACCTCGGGCGCAGTGGCCGCGTCGCCGGGCAGCGGAGCCTGGCCGGTGAACCTGAACGACAGGATCAGGTTTCCCTCGGCGAGGGTCCCCGTGGCGGGGCACGCCAGCTCCGTCGGGCAGTCAGGCCCCTGGGTGAGCGGCTGCGGGGAGACGAAGCCGCGTGTCCGCATGCCGTCGGCGGGTCCCGTGAGATCGGACCAGCCCTCCGGCAGGTCGGCGACCAGCCCGCTCACCTGGGGGAAGACGACCGAACGGGCCGCGGTGGACCCGCTGCCCGAGGGGACGGTCGGCGAGGCGCTCGGCCGGGCCTTGCCGGGGTCGTCGGGCGGGACGGCGAGCGCCGGTCCGGAGACGGCCGGGCGCAGCACCGTGCCCTGCGGCGCGGGAGCGAGCGCGGGTGCCGCGGCCAGCACGGCGGCGGTCAGGCCGACGGCGAGCCCGGCCGCGAGGGCGGCCCGCCGACGGCGCCGGCGGGCCCGGGCCGCGATGGCGAACACCCGCTCCATCCGGTCCGCGGGCGCGGGCAGGTACGGGGCGGCCAGTTGCAGCAGCGTCCGAAGCTCCTCCTCCACCTCGTGGTCGTCGGTGGACCCGTCCTCCCAGGAACTCCCGTCGGTGCGGTCGTACTCAGTCACGACGCCCCCCGTCCAGGAGGAGTTCCCTGGCGGGCAGCTTGCCCCGGAGCGCCTGCAGGGCGCGGTGCGTCTGGCTCTTGACGGTGCCCGTGGTGCAGCCCAGTGCCTCGGCGGTGTCCTCCACGCTGAGGTCCTCGAAGAAGCGCAGCACGACCACCGCCCGCTGTCGGGCGGGCAGCGCCCGCACGGCGGCCACCACCACCTGCCCCGTCACCACGTCGTCGAACGGGTCCGCGACCGTCGGCGGCTCGGGCAGGTGGTCGTGCGGCAGTTCCCCGTGCCAGCGGCGCCGCCACCAGGACACGTGCGAGTTCACCAGCACCCGGCGGACGTACGCCTCGGGCCGGTCGATGGATATCTGGTCCCAGCGCGGCCAGACCTTGGCGAGGGCGGTCTGCAGCAGGTCCTCGGCCAGGTGCTGGTCGCCGGTCAGCAGCCACGCCATCCGGAGCAGCCTGGGGCTGCGGGCGGCGACGAACTCCTCGAAGTCCGGTGTCGCGTTCCTCATCCCGCCACCCCTGCCATACCGTCCCCGCCGCCGTCCCGGTCGCCCCCGCCGCCACGCCGGTGGCGACAACTCTGCCGGTCGGCCAGCGCCACCGGGTCTTCGTTCGCGTTCTCACGGCTGCTGAACGCGCTGGGGCCCGTCCCGGGTTGTCGGGTCGGTCGCCCTATTTTCCCCGCCGCCGGCGGACGGTCTGCCGGAGGGTCGCCGCGCGGTGCCGACGGGCGGGGCCGGGCCGGTGCGGAGCCCGGTGGTCCGGCGCGCTGGGCAGGCTGGACGGCCCGCGAGCCGGCCGGGACTCGGCCGGGCGGCGGGCGGGCCGTGGCCACCACGATCCGCCCGCCGCGCCCGCCCGCCAAGGGCGTGCGCAGGGCGCCCGGGTGCACCGGCCGGGCGCGCCGGGGGCGACGGACACGCCGCCTCCGCGCCGGTTCCGCGCCCGCCCCCGGGCCCGTCCCGCAGCTGCCCCGAACGCCCTGCCGCAAAGGACCGGTGGAGCGCCTCCGGCCCGCCGCGGGCCCGTGCCGGCCGCCCCCTGAGCACCCGGGCGGTACCTGGGCGGCACCCCGAGCGTGCCCCGGGCGGCACCCGGACGGCCCCCGGGCGGCGCGCGACGGGGCACCCGTCAGAGCGTCCCCGAGCCGCGCGGTGCGCCGCCCCTCCGCCCGGCGGCGTCCGGATCGACCGGATCCACCGTCCAGTCCGGGTGGCCCGGCATCGGCGGGGTCCGTTCGCCGTAGAGCCACTCGCGCAGGAAGCCGCTCAACGGCTGCCCGGAGACCTCGTCCGCGGTGCGGAGGAAGTCGGCGGTGGTGGCGGTGCCGTGCCGGTGGCGCCGGAGGAAGGCATGCTCGATCCGCTCGAACACCCGCGGCCCGACCCGCTCCCGCAGGGCGAACAGCACCAGCGCGCCGCCGGTGTAGCGCTGGCTGTCGAACAGCGTCGCGGCGGTCGGCACGGCCACCGGACCGGAGTCGTGCCGCCACTGGTCGCCCTGGGCGTAGACGCTGCGCATCCGGTCGGTGAGGGTGGTGAAGCCGCCGGAGTCCGGCCAGCCGCGCTCGTAGCGGTACATCAGGCCGTAGAGGTCGGCATGGCCCTCGTTGAGCCAGAGGTCGGCCCAGGTGCCCGGGGTGACGCTGTTGCCGAACCAGGAGTGCACCAGTTCGTGCATCATGTGCGAGCCGATCAGCGGCTCGGGCCGGCGCAGGAAGTCCGGCTTGTAGAGCGTGAGCGTCTGGGTCTCCAGCCCGGTGAAGCCGAACGCGTCCGGGTCGTCGGTGTCGGCGGGCAGCAGCCCGTACGTCTCGAAGGGGTAGCGGCCGAGGTGCTGCTCGGCCCAGGCCAGCTGTCCCGGCGTCAGGGCGAGGGCCGGTTCCAGGGCGGCGGCGCGCGCGGTGGGCACGACGTCGCGCAGTGCCGGCCCGCCGGGGCCGCCGCGCTCGCGGACCGTGTAGCGGCCCACCGAGGCCTGGAGCAGTTCGGTCGCCATCGGCGCGCGCGAGGCGTACCGCCGGGTGGTGGTGCCGTCCGGGTGCGGTTCGGTGGCGGCGAGCAGGCCGTTGGCCACGCCGTACAGCTCGTCGGGCGCGGTGACGGCCACGGTGAAGCGGGCCTTGTCGCCCGGCCGGTCGTTGCAGGGGAAGACGGTGTGCGCGCCGTCCGGCTGCCCGGCCACGGCGAACCCGTCCGCCGTCACCACCCAGCCGGTGTGCGGCAGCGCGGCGCGCGGATCGGCGCTGTACTCGACCTCCACCCGCACCGGGGCGCCCGCGCGCACCGGCCGGGCCGGGACGACGGTCAGCTTCTCCCCGTGCGTCCGGAACCCGGCGGGGCGGCCGTCGACCCGGACGGCGTGCACGTCCAGGCCGAGGGCGTCCAGCTCCAGGTCCGGCAGTGCGGTGAGCGCGCGGGCGGTCAGCACGGTGGTGCCGTCGACCGTGCGGGTGGCGGGGCGGTAGGTGAAGGCGAGGTCGTAGGCGAGGGCGTCGTAGGCGGTGGTGCCGAGGGAGGGGAACACCGGATCGCCGGTGCCGGGTCCCCGGGTGCCCCCGGCCGTGGCCGGGACCGGGGTGAGGGCGACGGCCGCGAGCGCGAGCGCGGCGGCGAGGAGGGCATGGTGCCGGGACGGGCGCTTCCCGGACGAACGCTGCCTGGACGAACGCTGTCTGGACAGGGCGATCACCTCTCTCGTGGCGTACGGACCCGCGGCGGCCGGGACGACCCCGGTTCCGGTGGGCGACGGCCCGCTCACGGACCGTAGCAGAGTGCTCCGACGACGGACCCTCGCCGGCCGCGGGCGCCGGCTCCGGTCCGCGCTCCCCGGGCGACACGCGGCGGTCGCCCGGACGGAGCACTGCGGTGGCCGTCCGGCTGCGCAGTGTCATACCTTCGAAGAGCCCCGCCCCCTGACGGGCGGGGCCACGGCCGTCGGAGCGCCTGGCCAGGTCCGGCGGCCGTACTCGTGCCCGCGTGCGGTGCCGGCGGCTTCCCGCCCGCTCCGGGCCGCCCGTCACCTCGTAGGCTGGGCAGCCGTGCCGGCCGCCCGCAGCCCCGCCGGCGCACCGAGCCGGCAGGAGCAGCCCCGTGAGCAGCCCGCACTTCGTGGTGATCGGCGAGTGCGTCGCCGACGTGGTCCGCACCGAGGGCGCGCCGGACGTCGTGCACCCGGGCGGCAGCCCGGCCAACGTCGCGTACGGGCTGGCCCGGCTCGGCGAGCCGGTCGCCCTGCTCACCCAGCTCGCCGACGACCCGTACGGGCGGCTGATCCGCGCGCACCTGGAGGGGGCCGGCGTCGCCCTGCCGCCCGTGCCCGCGGCGGTTCCCGCGGAAGGCGGCGACGCCGGTGCGGCGCGCACCCCCTCGGCGGTGGTGCGGCTGGACGCCGAGGGCCGGGCGCAGTACGCCTTCGACATCGACTGGACGCTGCCGCCGGTCGAGCTGCCCGGTCCGCCGGGACACCTGCACATCGGCTCGGTCGCGGCCGTCACCGGGCCCGGCGCGGCTGCCGTGCTCGCCCTCGCCGAACGGTGGCGCGGCCGGGCGACCGTCAGCTACGACCCGAACGTGCGGCCCGCGCTGATGGGCGCGCACGCCGATGCCGTCAGCCGGGTGGAGCGCTGCGTGGCGCTCAGCGACGTGGTGAAGGCCAGCGACGAGGACCTCGCCTGGCTCTACCCCGGCCGCGGCCCGGAGGAGACGGCCCGTCACTGGCTCGGTCTGGGGCCGGCGACCGTCGCGGTCACCCGCGGACCCGCCGGGGCCTTCGCGCTCACCGCCGACGGCCGCCGGGTGGAGACGCGGGCCCGCACGGTCGAGGTGGCCGACACGGTGGGCGCCGGGGACGCCTTCACGGCCGCCCTGCTGCACGCCCGCCGCACCGGCGCGGGCCTCGGCGCGGCACTCGCCCGCGCCACCGCGGCGGCCACCCTGACCGTCACCCGCCCCGGCGCCAACCCGCCCGACGCGGCGGAACTCGCGGCGGTCGCCCCGGTCTGAGGCGGGGCCCGGGGGTCCGGCAGGTCCGTCCGGCCGTGGTCCGCAGGGCGTGCCCGGGCCGGGGCGGGCTCCGTCCCAGGACGGGCGGTGGCGTGGCGGGTCCGGCACCGCCCGGGGCGGCCGCAGCGGAGGACCGACCGGTCCCCGGCACCCCGGCCGCCCCGGCCGGTCAGTCCTTCTCGCCCATGGCCCGTCCGATGATCGCCGCGACCACCTCGGACTTGGCGTCGGCGTAGTTCTGCGTGTACTCCCACGACTGCCGGGCCAGCGCCCGCTTGGTGTCGGCGTACAGCTCGCGGTCCCCGGCGTGCCGGCGCAGCCGGTCGCGGAAGCGCAGCATGCGGGCGTTCTCGGGGCACCCGGCGGACAGGACGTGCAGATTGACGTACTCGGCGGCGGGGCCGATGTCGTGGCGGCGCAGCACCCGGTGCTCGTACCAGTCGGGTTCGCGGATGGCGAGCCCGTAGCCCAGGGCTTCCAGGGCGGGCACGTAGGAGGCCTCGTCCCCGGAGTCGGGGACGATCAGGAGCACGTCGACGACCGGTTTGGCGGGGAGGCCGGGGACGGCGGTGGACCCGACGTGCTCGATCCGGTGGTCGAGGCCGCCGAGGCGTTCCGCGAGGCCGGCGGCCTCCCGTTCGAAGACCGCGGACCAGCGCGGGTCGTGCTCGCGCAGGGTGATCCGGCCGTCGAGCCTGGGGGCCGCGCCCAGGTTGGCGGCCTCGATCTCCTCGGTGGTCATCGGGACGCGCGGGATCTCCTGCTCGGGCACGGGTTGCTCCTGTTCTGCGGCGTGCGGGCGGACGGGTGCGGGGCCGGACCCCGGCGTCGGCCCCACCGGCCGGCTCGTCGACCGGCTCACCGGCCGGCTCCCGGGGGCCGGGTGGGCCGGGTCGCGGAGTCGAAGCCGCGGGCCGTGTCGGGGGTGCCGGTGAGGTCGGGCCGGCGGCCGAGCAGGGTGTGGGTGAGGGCGACGCCCTCGGGGGTGGGGCGGCGGGTCGGGCCGAGGTGCGGCGACCGGCGGCCGGGGACGTGGTGCGGGTCCGGCTCCTCGGCGCCCGCCAGGGCCACCCGGACACCCTGGTGCAGCCGCGTAGGCTCGACGGTCGGGACGGCGGACCGGGCGAGCACCCGGCGCCGGCTGCGGGTGCCGAAGGAGAGCAGGCCGGTCGGCCGGTCGGTCGGCGGCAGGGCCCAGGCGGGCAGGGCGTCGATCCGTTCGGCGGCCCGGGCCGGCATCCGGGCGCAGGCGGCCGGGGTGAGGTGGGGGCGGGGGTCGTGGGCGAGGCTGTCCGCGCCGCCCCCGGCGAGCCGGCGCCGGACCTCGCGCACGGCGCGGTCCGGCGCCGGCTCGCCGAGCCGGTCAACGGTCTGCACGGGCCCCGTCCGGGTGCTGCGGGGCGAGCTCCTTGCCGTACCAGACCTCGGCGTACGGGCCGTCGCTGTGGGCGGGTGTCTCGCGGTAGCCGTGCCGGGTGTAGAGGGCGCGGGCCTCGACCAGGTCGAGCCGGGTGTCCAGGACGATCCGCTCGACGCCGAGCGCCCGGGCGGCCTCGTCCGCGGCCGCCAGCAGGTGGGCGCCGCCGCGGGTGCCGCGCCGCTCGGGGCGGACGTAGACCCGGGTCAGCTCGGCGGTGGCGGCGTCGCGCAGGCGCAGCCCGGCGCAGGCGTCGGCCCGTCCGGCGTACCGCCCGAGCAGGAAGATCCCGGTGGGCGGGGCGAGGTCGTCGCTGGGAGAGCCGGCGAGTCCGGTCTCGATCTCCTCGGCCGTGGAGTCCCGTCCGAGGTGCAGGCGGTACCAGCGGTCGGCGACGTCGGTGTAGTACGCGCGCAGCAGCTCCAGGGCCTCCGCGGACCCGACGTCGGCGGGCGCGACCGCCCAGGGTTCCCCGGTGCCGGGCTGCGTGCTGATCGTCATGCGCGCATTATCGGCGGCCCGGCGCCGCGGTCGCGAATCCTTTTCGATCGCCGGCGGCGCCGGGCGGCCGGCCCGACGGGGGCGTCACCGGCGTCACCGTGGGCCGGGCGGGTGACGGGGGGATTGGGTGATCGGCGCGGCGGGGGAGCAGTGGGGTTATGGACAGACCATCAGATCGTCGTATTAACAGGGGGTTGGCGGGGCGGGAACGGGGCCGGGGGCGGAACGCGGTGCTCGCGGCGGTGTGCCTGGCCGCCGCGGTCGCGGGGTGCGGCGGGTCGGCCGGGGACGGCGCGGTGGCCCCGGGGGGCCGGTCCGCCACCGCCGCGGCGGACCGTGGCGCGCCGCGGCCGCCCGCCGCGCCGCTGATGCTGCCGGGGCCGGCCCTGGCCGAGGAGGAGACCAGCAGCGAGGCGGTGACCCGCCGCGCGGAGGCCGCCAGGGCGGTCCTGGAGACGGCCCGCCGCTGGGGCCTGGCGCAGCCGCCGCTGCCCGCCCCGCCCCGCCCGGCGAGCCGGCCGGAGCTGCGCGCCGCGCAGGGGGTGAAGCTCGCGGACGGGCTGCCGCCGGTGGTCCACCGGGTGCCCACCGACGAGAGGATCGTCTTCCTGACCGTGGACGACGGTGCCGAGAAGGACCCGGAGTTCAACCGGATGGCCAGGGAGCTGGGCATCCCGCTGTCCACCTTCGTCGCCGACTACCTGGCCCGCTCCGACTACGGCTACTTCCGGGCCCTGGACGCCCAGGGCGACGCGGTGAACAACCACACCGTCAACCACCGCAACCTCAAGATCCTCGATCACGACACCCAGCGCCAGGAGATCTGCACCCAGCAGGACCGGCTGGAGGAGCAGATCGGCACCCGTCCGCGGCTGTTCCGCCCGCCGTACGGCGAGTACAACGAGGACACCCTGCGGGCCGCGGCGTCCTGCGGCATCGAGGCGGTGCCGCTGTGGAACGAGGAGGCGTTCCCGGACCGCGTGGAGTACCGCTACGACGACCAGCGGCTCCACCCGGGGGACATCGTCCTCACCCACTTCCGCGGCACCGACCTGTGGCCGGGCACCATGACCGACCTGCTGCGCAAGGTGGTCGACGAGGTCACCGCGCAGGGCTTCGCGCTGGCCCGGCTGGACGACTACCTGTAGGCGGCGCGGCGCGGGGGAGGCTCAGTCGAGCGCGAGGGCGTCGAGGTACACCCAGGCGCCCTCGTGCCGCACGAAGCGGCTGTGCTCGGTGAGCGCGCCCTCCTCCCGGGCCTCGGTGTAGTGGGCGCGGAAGGCCACCGTGCCCTCGGCGTGGAAGGGGCCGCCCTCGGTGGTGGAGAGCACCTCCAGCCGGAGCCAGCGCAGCGCCGGGTCGAGGTCGACGGAGTCCGGGCGGGTGTCCGGGTGCCAGGTGCGCAGCAGGTAGGCCTCGTCGCGGGCGGCGAAGGCGCTGTAGCGCGAGCGCATCAGGGCCTCGGCGGTGGTCGCGGCGGCCTGGCCGCGGTGCAGCCGGCCGCAGCACTCGGCGTAGCTGGCGGGCAGGCCGCACGGGCAGGGGGAGGAGGGCAGCAGGCGCGGCGCGGGGGCGGTGGGGCGGGCTGCGGAACGGCGTCGGGACATGGGCTCCATTCTGGCGCCTCGGCGGCGCGGTGCGCGCCGGGTGCCCGGGACGCGCACCGGGGGCGGGGCCCCGGGACGTCCCGCGGCGGTGGGGCCGGGTGCCCGGGACGGGGCGGCGGAGGACCGGGCGATCGGCCGGGGCCGGGACACGGCCGGCGCCCCGGGCGTCCGGGACACCGGGCGGCGGACCTTGGGTTCCACGCCCGGCCGCGCCGGGCGGCACCCGTCCCGCGGTCTCCCCGTTCCGGTCCCCGTATCCGCCGTTCCCGCCCGTCCGGATCCCCTTCTCCCGGGGGCCGACACGGTCTCCGTCCTTGACTGCCCTCGGACAACACAACGTCCGGAAATCTGCTTGCGGTGTCGGGAGGGCGTGCGGGTGCGCCATCTGACGGACCGTTGGAGAAACGGTAGCGGTCCGAACTGTCCCTGCCAAGGCCGCTGACAATCCGTGAGAAATCGCCGTCGAACCGTCACTCAGCAGCACCGCTGAGGGGGGAGGGCGGGGTGATCTTTCCGGCATATCGAACGAGTGACGGAAATGTGCTGGTGATTCGTAGATCTTTACCCCACCATCTCCGAGGGCACACCGCCCATTTCTCGCCGACCACAAGTCGATGCAGCAGCACCCCTCAGGAGAGCAGTGATGAGTTCGACGGGACTTCCTCCGCTGGATCCGGCCGCACCGCTGGCCGCGCTGGTGGCCGCGCAGGTCAGACGGACCCCTGACGCCACCGCCGTGATCGACGGCGCACGCCGGTCGACCTACCGTGAACTGGACGCCGCGGCCGACGCGGTGGCGGGCCGCCTGGCCGCCGCCGGCGTCCGCTCGGGGACACTGGTCGGAGTCTGCCTACCGCGCACGGCGGACCTCGTGGTCGCCCTGCTGGCGGTCCTGCGGGCCGGCGGCGCGTACGTGCCGCTCGACCCCGCGTACCCCCGTGACCGCCTGGAGCTCGTGATCGGCGACGCACAGGCACCCGTCGTCGTCACCGACCGGGCCCACGAGCACCTGCTGGACGGCGCCGGCGCCACCCTCCTGCACATCGACGGCGACGGACCCGCCGCCCCGCTCGACCCGGCCGCCGCGCACCCCACCACCGGCGACGCGGCCACCGACGCCCTCGCCTACGTGCTCTACACCTCCGGCTCCACCGGCCGCCCCAAGGGCGTCCAGGTCACCCAGCGCGGCGTCAACGCCATGCTCCGCTGGGCCGTCGGCACCTACAGCGCCGCCGACCTGGCCGGGGTGCTGTTCGGCACCTCCGTCTGCTTCGACATCTCGGTGTACGAGCTGTTCCTCCCGCTCTGCGCCGGCGGCACGGTCGTCGTCGCCGAGAACGTCCTCGCCCTGCCCGAGCTGCCCGCCCGGGACGAGGTCACCCTGGTCAACACCGTGCCCAGCGCCATGGCGGCGCTGCTGCGCGGCGACGGCCTTCCCGGCGGCGGGGGTCTGCCGGGCGGGGTGCGCGTGGTCAACCTGGCCGGCGAGGCGCTGCCCCGCCACCTCGCCGACCGGGTCTACGCCCAGCCCCTCGTCGAGCGCCTCTACAACCTGTACGGCCCCACCGAGGACACCGTCTACTCCACCTGGTCGCTGGTCCCGCGCACCGGGGACGGCGAGCCGGTCATCGGCCGCCCGCTCGACGGCACCCTCGGCCACGTCCTCGACGAGCACCGGATACCCGTGCCCGACGGCGGCATCGGCGAGCTCCACCTCTCCGGCGAGGGCCTGGCCCGCGGCTACCACGGCCGTCCCGACCTCACCGAGGAGCGCTTCGTCCACGTCGACGGCGTGCGCTGCTACCGCACCGGCGACCTGGTCCGCCGGCTGCCCGACGGCGAACTGGAGTACCACGGGCGCGTCGACCACCAGGTGAAGGTCCGCGGCTTCCGGGTCGAACTCGGCGAGATCGAGGCCGTGCTCGCCACCCACCCCGCCGTCGAGGCCGCCGCCGCCGTCGTCCAGCGCGACGGGGCCGGCGACTACCTGGCCGCCTTCGTCCAGCCCGCCCCCGGCGACGGCGCGCCCACCCCCGCCGAGCTGCGCGCCCACTGCGCCGCCGCGCTCCCCGGCTACATGGTGCCGCTGGCCGTCGCCGTCCTGGCCGAGCTGCCGCTCACCCCCAACGGCAAGACCGACCGCAAGGCGCTGCCCCCGGCCGCCCGCAGCCGGGCCGGCCACGAGCTGTTCGTCGCCCCCCGCACCCCCGCCGAGACCAGGATCGCCGCACTCTGGCAGGACCTGCTCGGCGTCCCCGAGGTCGGCGTGCACGACGTCTTCCTCGACCTCGGCGGCCACTCCCTGCTCGCGGCCGGCCTGCTCGCCCGGGTCGAGCGCGAGTTCGGCACCCGGGTGCCGCTCGCCGAGTTCTTCGCCGCCCCGACCGTCGCCGCGCTCGCCGTCCGCGCGGCCAACGGCGGCGGCGGACGGGCCTCCGTGGAGCCCCCGCGGCGCGAGGCCGGCCTGCCCGCCCGCGCCACCGAGTTCCAGCGCGAACTCTGGCTGCACGAGGCCGTCCAGCCCGACAGCCCGCTCTACAACGTGCCGCTGCGGATCCGCGCCGAGGGCGCCCTGGACCGCGCGGCCCTCGGCCGCGCGCTCACCGAGGTGGTCCGCCGCCACGAGGCGCTGCGCACCGCCCTGTACGGCGCCGTGAACCCCACCGAGCACGACGACGCGACCGCCGACGTCCGCCCGCCCTACGAGGTCGAGGTGCCGCTGGTCGACCTCGTCGGCCGGCACGGCCAGGTGGCCGACGAGGAGGCGCTCGACGAGGTGCTGCGCGCCGAGGCCGCCCGCCCGCTCGACCTCGCCGGCGGCCGGCTGCTGCGCGCCCTGGCGGTCCGCACCGACACGGACCGGCACGAGCTGCTGCTCACCGTGCACCACGCCGCCACCGACGGCTGGGCGGCGGGCCTGCTGCTCGCAGAGGTCGCCCGCGCCCTCCAGGACGGCGAACTTCCCGAGCCCGCCCTCCAGCTGTCCGACGTCGCCCGCTGGGAGCTGCGCGACGTCGAGGCCGGCCGCGAGGGCGCCGAGCGCTGGGCCGAGCGACTGAGCGGCGTCGAGGGCGACCAGCACCTGCCCGGCGACCGCCCGCACCCCAACCCGCAGGACATCGCCGGCCGCCGGATCGCCCGCCGGCTGGAGACCGGGTTCGTCAAGGGCGTCGAGAAGTGGGCCGCCGAGGAGGGCGCCAGCCTCTACATGGCGGTCCTCGCCGCCCTCGGCGGAGTGCTGCACCGCTACACCGGACGCACCGACGTCGCCGTGCTCAGCCCCTTCGCCGTGCGCCCGGTGCCCGAGCTGGAGACCGTGCTCGGCTCGCTGATCAACACCGTCGCGCTGCGCTTCGACGTGGCCGGCGCCGACACCTTCCGCGAGCTGGTCGCCCGGGTCCGCCCGGTCGTCCTGGAAGCCGCCGACCACAGCGGCCACCCCTTCGTCGACCACGCCCGGCGCTACGGCGGCTCGCCCGGCCTCACCTCCTCGCCGATCTCCCAGGTGCTGCTCGCCGTCCAGAACCACCCGGTGGCCGGCGTCGAACTGCCCGGCCTCAAGCTGACGTTCGTCGCCGAGGTGTGCAACAGCACCGCCAAGACCGACCTCTCGCTGTTCCTGGAGTTCCCGGCCGACGGCCCGCTGCTGTCCGCCGAGTACCGCACCTCCCGCTACGAGGAGCGGTCGGTGCGCGCCGCACTGGACCACCTGGTCGCGCTGCTCGCCGCCGCCGTCGCCGAACCCGACCGCCCGCTCGCCGAGCTGGCCATGCTCTCCGCCGCCGAACGCGCCGCCGACGAGCCGCTCAACCGCACCGCGGAGCCGGTCCCCGACGCCCGGCTGCACGAGCTGGTCGCCGCCCAGACCGCCCGCACCCCGGACGCGCCCGCCGTCTCCGCCGCCGACGGCACCCTCGACTACGCCGAACTCGGTGCCACCGCCGACCGGCTGGCCCACCTGCTCGCCGCGCACGGCGCGGGCCCCGGCAGCCTCGTCGCCGTTGCGGTGCGGCGAGGCCGGCTGCTGCCCGCCGCCCTGCTCGGCGTGCTGCGCAGCGGCGCCGCCTACCTGCCGCTCGACGTCGAGCAGCCGCTCGCCCGCAACCGCGGTGTGCTCGACGACGCCGGCGTCACCCTGGTGGTCACCGACACCGCCACCGCCGGCGACGAACTGCTGCACGGCCGGCAGGCCGTCCTGGTGGACGGCCCCGAGCACGCGGCCGCCCCCGCGCAGGCACCCGCCGTCACCGTGGGTCCGGAGGACCCGGCCTACCTGCTGTACACCTCCGGCTCGACCGGCCGCCCCAAGGGCGTCGCCGTGCCGCACCGCGCGATCGTCAACTTCCTGACCTCGATGGGCCGCGAACCCGGCCTCACCGGGCGGGACGTGATGGCCGCCGTCACCACCGTCACCTTCGACATCGCCGGCCTGGAGCTCTGGCTGCCGCTGGTGACCGGCGCCCGGGTGGAGATCGCCGACCGCGCCACCGCCACCGACGGCACCGCGCTCGGCGCCTGGCTCGACAAGCACGGCGTCACCCACCTCCAGGCCACCCCCGCCACCTGGCGGATGCTGCTGGAGGCCGACTGGGCCGGCCGCCCGGGCCTGACCGCCCTGTGCGGCGGCGAGGCGCTCACCACCGACCTCGCCCGCGCCCTGCTCGGCCGGGTCGCCGCCCTGTGGAACCTGTACGGGCCGACCGAGACCACCGTCTGGTCCACCGTCCAGCGGGTCACCCCCGAACTCGCCGCCCAGGGCGGCGTGGTGGCCCTCGGCGCGCCCATCGCCAACACCCGGCTGCACCTGCTCGGCCCCTCCGGACAGGCCGTGCCGGTCAACGGCATCGGCGAGCTGTGCATCGCCGGCGCCGGCGTCGCCCTCGGCTACCACGGCCGCCCGGAGCTGACCGCCGACCGGTTCACCGCCGAGCCCGGCCGTACCGACGGCGCGCCGATGTACCGCACCGGCGACCTCGCCAGCCGCCGCGCCGACGGCCGGCTGGAGTACCACGGCCGCGCCGACGCCCAGGTCAAGCTCCGCGGCTTCCGCATCGAGCTGGGCGAGATCGAGGCCGCGCTGACCGCCGTCCCCGGCGTCACCGCGGGCGCCGCCCGGCTCGTCGAGACCCCGGCCGGCCCGGCCCTGGCCGGCTACGCCGTCGCCCCGGGCCTCACCGAGGACGCGCTGCGCACCGCCCTCGGCGCGCTGCTGCCCGACTACATGGTGCCCGCCGGGCTCGTCCTGCTCGACGCGCTGCCGCTGACCCCCAGCGGCAAGGTCGACCGGGCCGCCCTGCCCGTACCGCAGCTCGGCGGTGCCGGCGCCCCGCCCGAGGGCGACTGCGAGGAGCTGCTCGCCGACCTGTGGACCGAGGTCCTCAAGGTCGACCGGGTCTCCCGGCACGACGACTTCTTCGCGCTCGGCGGCCACTCGCTGCTCGCCACCCGCCTGCTCGCCCGGATCCGGGACACCTTCGAAACCGAACTGCCCCTGCGCGTCGTCTTCGAGGACCGGACCCTGGCCGCCCTCGCCCGCCGCGTCGAGGAGCGCCTGCTGGAGGAGATCGACGAACTCGACGACCTCGGCGACGACCTCGACGCAACCGCGGGGAGCGCGCTGTGAACCGTCCCACGAACCCCGGAGCGGCCGGAGACACCGGCACGCCCAGGACCACGAACGCACAGACGGCCGCCGGCGACACCGGCGCCCGAACGGGGGAGAGCGCATGACCGACCAGCCCACCAGCGGAACCGCCCCGGAACCCGGAGCCGATCCCGCGGCCAGACGCCAGGAACTGCTGCGCCGCCGCCTCGCCAAGGCCAGGGCCGCCAAGGCGGCGGCCGCCGCCGGCGGAGCCGAGCGCCACACCGTCACCCCGCGACCCGAGGGCACCCCGGCACCGCTCTCCTCGGCCCAGCGCCGGATGTGGTTCCTCGCCCAGTACGAGCCGGACAGCGCCGCGTACCACATCCCGCTCGCCCTCCACCTCGGCGGCGAGCCCGACGAGGCCGCCCTCGCCGCCGCCCTCACCGACGTCCTCGCCCGGCACGAGGTGCTGCGCACCGTCTACCCCGAGGCCGACGGCGAGGTGCGCCCCGAGACGCTGCCCGCCGACCGCTTCACCCTCGTCACCGCCGACGTCGCCGCCGACGAGGTCGACGCCCGGCTGGAGGCCGAGGCCCGGCGCCCCTTCGACCTCGCCGCCGACCTGCCGCTGCGCGCCGCCCTGCTGCGCACCGGTGACGGCGCCGTGCTCAGCCTGGTGCTGCACCACATCGCGGCCGACGGCTGGTCGATCGGCGTGCTCTTCGGCGACCTCGCCACCGCCTACGGCGCCCGCCGCGACGGCGCGGCCCCGGCGTTCGAGCCGCTGCCCGTCCAGTACGCGGACGTCGCGCACTGGCAGCGGACCGCACTCGCCGACGAGCTCGACCGCCAGCAGGCCTGGTGGCAGGAGCGGCTGCGCGGCGCGGCCGCCACCGTCACGGTGCCCGCCGACCGGCCGCGCCCGGCCGTCGCCGGCACCGCGGGCGCCCGGTTCACCGCCGAACTCGGCGCCGAGCGCACCCGCCGGATCCGCGCCCTCGCCGAGGAGACCGGCAGCACCGTGTACATGGTGCTGCTGGCCGCCCTGCAGACCCTCCTCGGCCGCTACACCGGCAGCGAGGACGTCACCGTCGGCACCCCGATCGCCGGCCGCACCCGCAGCGAGACCGAGCCGTTGGTCGGCTGCTTCGTCAACACCCTGGCGATGCGCACCGACCTCTCCGGCGACCCGACGGTCCGCGAGCTCCTGGAGCGCGTCAAGGACGCCACCCTCGGCGCCTTCGGCCACCAGGACCTGCCGTTCGAGCGGCTGATCGACGCGCTCGGCCTGGAGCGCGAACTGGCCCACACCCCGCTGTTCCAGGTGCTGCTCAACGTCCACAACCAGGCCGAGGCCCGCCCCGCGCTGCCCGGCCACGACGTCCGCTGGTGGCCGGTCGGCACCGACACCGCCAAGTTCGACCTGTCGGTGGCCGTCGTCGACAACGGCGGCGACCTCGCCGCCGACCTCGTCTGGCGCACCGAGCTGTACGACGAGGCCACCGTCCGCCGGGTCTTCGGCCACCTCACCACCGTGCTCGACGCGATGGCCGCCGGCCCCGACCGCCCGCTCGCCGCGCTGCCCCTGCTCACCCCGGCCGAACAGCGGCAGCTCACCGCCTGGGACGACGAGACCCTGCGCGGCTGGGACCTCGGCGGCACCCTGCACGGCCTGGTCGAGGAGCAGGCGCGCCGCACCCCCGACGCACCCGCCGTGCGCGACGCCGACGGCGTCCTCGGCTACGCCGAACTCGACCGGCGCGCCAACGCGCTGGCCCACCGGCTGCGCGCGCTCGGCGTCGGCCCGGACCGCCCGGTCGGCCTGCTGGTCGAGCGCTCCGCCGCCCTGGTCGTCGGCATGCTCGGCATCCTCAAGGCCGGCGGCGCCTACCTGCCGCTCGACCCGGTCTACCCGGACGGGCGCATCCGCGCGCTGCTCGACGCCGCCGGGGCCGCCGCCGTCGTCACCACCGAGGACCTTCGCGGCCGGCTCGCCGGCGGCCCGCCGGCCGTCGTCCCCGACGCCGAGGAGCGCACCGACGCCCCCGACGCCGACGTCCGCCCCGAGCACCTCTGCTACCTGATCTTCACCTCCGGCTCCACCGGCACGCCCAAGGGCGTCGCCGTCGAGCACCGCAACTACCGCAACTACCTGCACGGCCTGCGCGAGCGGATCGGCGGCGACCAGCAGGGCTGGAACTGGGCGCTGGTCTCCACCTTCGCCGCCGACCTCGGCACCACCAACGTGTTCGGCGCGCTCACCGGGGGCGGCTGCCTCCACCTGCTGACCCGCGACCAGGCCACCGACCCGGACGCCTTCGCCGCCTACGCGGCCGAGCACCGGATCGACGCCATGAAGCTGGTCCCCAGCCACCTGGAGGGCCTGGCCGCGCACGGCACCGGCCTCGGCGGCATCCTCCCCGCCCGGCTGCTGATCTGCGCCGGCGAGGCGCTGCGGCCCGACCTGGTGGCCCGGATCCGCGCCGCCCGGCCCGAGCTGGAGCTGCACAACCACTACGGGCCCACCGAGACCACCGTCTCGATGCTCGGAACCCCGGTGCCCGCCGACCTCGGCGACGCGGTCACCGCCCCGCTCGGCCGGCCGTTCGGCAACGTCCGCGCCCACCTGCTGGACGCCCGCCGCCGCCCGGTCCCGATCGGCGTCCCCGGCGAGCTGTACGTCTCCGGGGGCGGCGTCGCCCGCGGCTACCTCGGCCGCGACGACCTCACCGCCGAACGCTTCCTGGACGTCGACGGCCGCCGCTGCTACCGCACCGGCGACCTGGTCCGGCGCCGCCCCGACGGCGCGATCGAGTTCCTCGGCCGGATCGACCACCAGGTCAAGATCCGCGGCTTCCGGGTCGAGATCGGCGAGGTCGAGGCCGAACTGACCGCCCGTCCCGAAGTCCGCGAGGCCGTCGTGGTCGCCCGCGGCGAGGGCGCCGCCCGCTCCCTGGCCGGCTACCTGGTGCCCGCCGACCCGGCCGCCGCGCCCGACCCGGGCGAGCTGCGGGCCGCGCTGCGCACCCGGCTGCCCGACTACATGGTCCCGGCCGCCCTGGTCGTCCTGGACGCCCTGCCGCTGAACGCCAACGGCAAGGTCGACCGGGCCGCCCTCCCCGAGCCGGTCGCCGCCCAGCCGGTCCCCGGCGGCGGCGGTGCGCCGACCACGGACACCGAGCACACCGTGGCCGGCGTCTACCGGCAGGTACTGGAGACCGGGGAGATCGGCGCCGACGACGACTTCTTCGCCCTCGGCGGCGACTCCTTCTCCGCCGTGCGCGCCGTGCGCCTGATCGGCAACGGCCTGTCGGTGATCGACCTCTTCCAGCACCCCACCGTCCGCGAGATCGCCGCCCTGATCGACGCCCGGGCCGGCGGCACCGCCGACGAGGGCCCGCGCACCCTGCTGCACAAGCTCACCCGGGGCAACGCCCCGGCCGGGATGAACGTCGTCTGCGTGCCCTACGGCGGCGGCAGCCCGATCACCTTCCAGCCGCTCGCCGACGCCCTGCCCGCCGGCCACCGGCTCTACGCCGTCGAGCTGCCCGGCCACGACCCGAGCCGCCCCGACGACGAACTCGCCGACCTCGACGCGCTCGCCGACACCCTGACCGCCCAGGTCCTGGAGCGGGTCGAGGGGCCGGTGCTGCTCTACGGCCACTGCCTGGGCGGCGCGCTCGCCACCGCCCTCGGCTCCCGGCTGGAGGCGGCCGGCGTCGACCTGCGCGGCCTCGCCCTCGGCGGCACCTTCCCGGCCGCCCGGCTGCCCGGCCGCTTCGCCGAGTGGATGGCCCGGCGGATGCCCGGCGACCGCGCGCTGTCCAACCGCGGCTACCTCGACTACCTGCGGGCCATGGGCGGTTTCACCGACGTCTACGACCGGGCCGAACAGGACTTCCTGGTCCGGGCGCTGCGCCACGACGTCCGCCAGGCCGAGGACTTCTACACCCGGGCCTACGGCGACGGGCGGCCCGCGAAGATCGACGCCCCGATCCTCTGCGTTGTCGGCGAGAAGGACCGCGCCACCCTGCTCTACCAGGAGCGCTACACCGAGTGGGAGCACTTCGGCGACAGCGTCGACCTCGCGGTCGTGCCGCGCGCCGGGCACTACTTCCTCAAGCACCAGGCGGAGGAACTCGCCCGGGTGCTGGCCGGGTTCGCCGCCACCGGCGAGGTCGCCGAGCAGGTCGCGGAGAAGCGTCCGGCCGCCAGGGCCGAGCTGGGCACCTTCGCCAAGGTGGCGGTCGGCCAGTTCGTCTCGATGATCGGCACCAGCCTCTCCACCTTCGCCCTCGGCGTCTGGGTCTTCCAGCAGACCGGCTCGGCCTTCGACTTCGCGATGATCTCGTTCATCGCGGTGCTGCCGGCCGTCCTGCTGCTGCCGATCGCCGGAGCGCTGGCCGACCGGGTCGACCGGCGCAAGATCATGATCGTCACGGACAGCGTGGCCGCCGCCGGCATGCTCGGCCTCGGCGTGCTGTTCTGGACGGACCTGCTGCACGTCTGGCACATCTACATCGTGGCCTGCATAGGCTCCACCTGCGGAGCCTTCCAACGGCCCGCCTACCTGGCCGCGATCACCCAGCTGGTGCCCAAGCGCTACCTCGGCCAGGCCAACGGGCTCGCCCAGCTCGGCACCGGCGCCGGCGACATGATGGCCATCCTGGCCGGCGGTGTGCTGGTCTCCCTGGTCGGCCTGCACGGCGTGGTGCTCTTCGACATGGCGACCTTCCTCACCGGCGTCACCTGCCTGCTGCTGGTCCGCTTCCCGAACGCGATGTTCGACAAGGAGGAGGAGCCGCTCTGGCGGGAGGTCGTCACCGGCTGGCGGTACATCGCGCGCCGGCACAGCCTGGTCGCCATGGTGGTCTTCTTCGTGGTGTTCAACTACCTGTTCGCCGTCGCCACCGTCCTGGTCACTCCGATGGTGCTGGCGAACGGCACGCCCTTCCAGCTCAGCATCGTCACCGCCCTCGGCGGCCTCGGCGCGATGGTCGGCGCCCTGGTCATGGGCCTGTGGGGCGGCACCCGCCGCCGCTCCGTCGGCATGATCGGCTTCACCTCGGTGGTCGGCGTCGCCGCCGTCGTCACCGGCAGCCGCCCCGAGACCGCCCTCACCGCTTGCGGGCTCTTCCTGCTCTGGGGATCGATGATGATCCTCAACTCGCACTGGATGTCGCTGATCCAGACCAAGGCCGGGATGGAGCTCCAGGGCCGGGTGCTGGCCACCAACCAGATGCTCGCCATGTCGATGATGCCGCTCGGGTTCCTCACCGCCGGCCCGCTCTCCGACCACGTCTTCGAGCCGCTGATGCGCCCCGGCGGCGCGCTCGCCGACTCGGTCGGCCTGGTGCTCGGCACCGGACCGGGCCGCGGCGCCGGCCTGCTGCTCGTCGTGGTCGGCCTGCTGCTCGCGGTCTGGGGCCTGGTGGGCCTCGCCTACCGGCCGCTGCGCCTGCTGGAGGACATCCTCCCGGACGCGCTGCCGGACGCCGAGATCGGCGACAAGGACGCCATCCAGGCCGAGGCCGACCGGCAGCTCGCCCTCGCCGAGGCCGCCCGCAAGGGCCGTCCCGTCCCCGGCTCCGTCCGGGTGCCGCGCCCGTCCGGCACCCCCGAACCCGTCGAGGACGACGACCCGGCCGACCGGGTGCACGCCGCCACGGGCCGCCGGTAGCCCCCGCCCGGACGGTGCGCCCCGCCCCCTCACCAAAGGGGGCGG
>NZ_JBHJRC010000128.1:0-21954 GCF_042261735.1 Kitasatospora sp. NPDC056327
CCCCGGGAACGGGGTGCGCCGCCGTCGTGCGCGTGCGAGGGGTGCGCCGGCCCGCTGCCCGGGGGCCCGGTGGCCGTCAGCGGGCCACCGGGGCCGACGGGCCGGCCGTGATCACTTGGTCGGCGGCTTGGCCGCGACGGCCTTGGCCGGGGGCTTGGCGGGCAGGGCCTTCGCGACCGGCTTCGCGGCGACCGCCTTCACGGGGGGCTTGGCGGGCAGGGCCTTCGCGACCGGCTTCGCGGCGACCGCCTTCACGGGGGGCTTGGCGGCCACGGCCTTCACCGGCGGCTTCGCGGCGACCGCCTTCACGGGGGGCTTGGCCGCGACCGCCTTCACCGGCGGCTTCGCGGCGATCGCGGCCACGGCGCCCCCGACCGCCGAGCCGTCGACCGCGGGCGCGGCGGCGGGCCGGGCCTCGGCGGCCTTGATGGGCGGCTTGGCGGCGGCCGGCGTCGCGGCGAGCAGGCCCACCACCGGCAGTGCGGCGATCGCACCGCCCGCGAGGGCGAGGCGGGTGCCCCGGCGCCGGGCGGGCACGGCGCCGCGGCCGGCGGCCGGGGTGTTGTCGGAGCGGGGGCTCATGCGGTTCCTCTCGACGGACGGACGGTCGGCTGCCCCGACGATAGGCCCGCCGGATCGCCCGCGACAACCAACCGGCGCCCACCCGACCGGCGATGACGCACCGGCAGCGGACCGGCGTCGTCGGCGGCCCGTCACCCGGTTCGGCGCACGCCGTTCGGCCCCGCCGGCGCAGCCGGGTCAGCGCGCCCGGTTCAGCGCACCCGGGTGGAGAACAGCCGGGCCGACCAGAACACCGCCGCCACCGTCATCAGCGCGACCACCAGCAGGCCCTGCCAGACCACGCTGTCGCCGACGTGGCCCGAGAACAGCGCGCGCATGCCCTCCACGGCCCAGTAGAAGGGGTTCCACTTGGCCATCGTCTGGAGCCACATCGGCGCCAGCGCCAGCGGCAGCAGGGTGCCGGAGAGCAGGGCGATCGGCTGGGCCACGGTGTTCACCACCGGCGCCATCGCCTCGTCGGCCGGCAGCACCAGCGCGATCCCGTAGGAGATCGTCGAGGTCATCAGCGCCAGCAGGCCCATCAGGAGGAAGGCCAGCAGCAGGTCCACCGGCCCGACCCGCAGGCCGAACGGCAGCGCGAGGAGCGTGATGACCACCGCCTGGACGAGCAGCGCCACCGTCTCGCGCAGCGCCCGGCCGAGCAGCAGGGCGAGCCGGCTGACCGGGGTGACCCGGGCCCGCTCGATGATCCCGGCGCGCAGCTCGCCGAGCAGGCTGAAGCCGGTGTACAGGCCGCCGAAGATGCACAGCACGGCCAGCAGGCCCGGCACGTAGATCTGGTAGGCCTCGGCGTAGGTGGTCGCGCCCATCGGCTCCAGCACCCGCTTGAGCAGCGGCGCGAAGAGCAGCAGGTAGAACATGGGCTGGATCACTCCGACGGCGATCCAGATCGGGGTCCGCCACATCAGCAGCAGTTGGCGCTGGAAGACCAGCCAGGTGTCGCGGGCGAGCTTCATGGGGCCCCTCCTCGGGGATCCGGAGGGGCGGTCAGACCTGCTCGATGGAGCGGCCGGTGCGGGCCAGGAAGACGTCGTCCAGGCTGGGCCGCTGCAGCTGGACGGTGCCGGTGGTGACACCGGCGGCGTCCAGCGCCCGCAGCAGCCGCGGAACGGCGGCGGCGCCGTCGTCCAGGTAGAGCCGCAGGCCGTCCTCGTCGCGCAGCTCCAGCCGGTGCAGGTCCGGCAGGTCCGGCAGCTCGCGCAGCGCCTTGGCGCCCCGCTCGGCCTCCCCGCTGCCGAGGCCGATGAGCACGACGTCGCCGGATATCTCGCGCTTGAGCGCCTCGGGCGAGCCCTCGGCGACGATCCCGCCGTGGTCGACGATGGAGACGCGGTCGCAGAGCGCGTCGGCCTCGTCGAGGTAGTGGGTGGTGACGACGACGGTCATGCCCTCGTCGCGCAGCCGCCGGATCTCGGTCCAGACGTGGCCGCGGCTGGCCGGGTCGAGGCCGACCGTCGGCTCGTCCAGGAACAGCACCTTCGGCGAGTGGATGACGCCGAGCGCGATGTCGACCCGGCGGCGCTGGCCGCCGGAGTAGGTGCGGCACGGCCGGTCGCCGAACTCGGTGAGTTCGAAGGCCTCAAGCGCCCGCCCGGCGAGGGTGAGGGCCTCGGCCTTGCCGCTGCCGTACATCCGCGCCTGCATGACGAGTTCCTCGCGGGCGGTGACGGCGTCGGTGGTGCCGCCGCCCTGGGCGACGTACCCGATCCGCCGGCGGACCCCGGCGGGGTCGGCGAACAGGTCGGCGCCGGCGATCACGGCCTCGCCGCCGTCCGGGCGGATCAGGGTGGCGAGCATGCGCAGGGTGGTCGTCTTCCCGGCGCCGTTGGGGCCGAGGAAGCCGAAGATCTCACCCTGCGCGACGTCCAGGTCGATGCCTCGGACGGCGTCCACGGAGGGCTGTCCGCGCTTCTTGGACGGATAGGACTTTCTCAGACCCTTGGTCAGGATCAACCAGAACTCCCGTGCGGGGATGGGTTGCCGGGGCGCCGGGAAGGCGGCGCGCGGGGCACCTGGGAAGCGGTGCTGCGGGCCACCCTAGAGTCTGCGGCGCCCCGGAAACAATGGCCTAGACCAATGGATTGGCCTGCCGGGTACCCGTCGCGACCAGTGCCTCCACCCGGTCGGCCGCCGTCCGGGCGCCGCCGCCGGCGAGCAGTTCGGCCCCGATCCGCGCGGCCGCCGCCCGGTGGCCGGGCTCCTCCAGCACGCTCCGCAGCGCCTCCGCGAGGCGGTCCGGCGTCACCCGGGCGAACGGTACCCGTACACCCGCCCCGGCCGCCGCGACCTGTGCGGCCACGAACGGCTGGTCGTGCCGGATCGGCGCCGTCACCAGTGGCAGCCCGTGCGCCAGCGCCTCGCCGACGGTGTTCATCCCGCCGTGGCACAGCACCGCGTCGAGCGTGCCGCGCCTCATCAGCTCCAGCACCGGCACCCGGTCCGCCGCCACCGCGCCGGGCGGCAGTTCGGGCAGCAGCTCGTCCGGTGCCGCGAACACCGCCTGCACACCGGGCCCGCACAGCTCCAGCGCCCGCGCCGCGCGCGCCAGGAAGTCCGCGCCGAGCCCGCCGGAGAGCGTGCCCATGGTGACCAGCACCCGGCGGCGGTCCGGCAGCAGCCGCTCCCAGGGGAAGTCCGGACCGGCCGGACGCTCCGCCAGCACCGGTCCCACCAGGGCGTACCGCGCCGGCGGCGGCTCCGTCCCGGCGGGTCCCGACGGGCCCGCCGGCGGACCGGTGAGCGCCCGGCCGGTGAAGGCGAGCACCAGGGCGGGGGAGAAGCGCGGGTCGACGTACTCCTCCTCGGGCAGTCCGGCCCGCCGCCACAGGCCCTGGAGCAGCCCGGTCATCCACTCCTCCACCAGCGGTGTCGCCCGGAACGGCCGTCCCAGCTCCATCGCCCCCGGCGCCAGGGTGCCCCAGGGCAGCCGGTGACGGTGCGCCACCAGCGCGCCCGCGGGCGTGTGCTGGTCCACCAGCACCGCGTCCGGCCGGAACTCGCGCACCGCCGCGTCCAGCGCCTTCGTGGTGAACCGCGCGTACGGGACGATGAAGCCCTCCCACAGCGACCGGACGGCGGCCAGCCCGTGCCCACCCTGCGCCCGGAACGCCCGGGTGCCGGTGCCGAACACCGCGGCGTCGGGCCCCAGCAGCGGGCGCAGCACCGTCTCGGTGCCCGTCCAGGCCACCTCGTGACCGCGTGCGACCAGCTCCCGGGCCAGGCCCACGGTCGGATTGACGTGCCCGGTCAGCGGCGGCACCACCAGCAGGAAGCGGCTCATCGGACCTCCTCCGGGGGCAGCAGGCGCTCGACGTCCGCCACGGTCAGGGCCTCCAGGCCGGCCAGGTCCAGCCCGGCCCGCAGCGCGGCGAGGTCCACCGACGGGCCGTAGAGCCGCCGCAGGCCCTCGTGCAGCTCCGCGAGCTCGGTCTCGTCGAGCAACAGGTCCCCGTCCAGCCGGGCCTGCGGGGTCACCAGCCCGGTCCAGCCGGGTGGCGCCTGCGCGACGCCGGCCAGCAGCGACACCAGTGCCGGGCGGACCGGCGGTACGGGGACGGAAGGTTCACGATCGGTCATGCGGGACTCCACCGGCTCGACGACGCGGGGGCGGGGAACGGCGGGCGCGGAATGCGCGCGCTCCCTGGGTGAGGTGTGCGGCATGTCGGCCGCAACCGCCCGAGATCACTTGTGCGGACCCGTCGGGCGTGGGAATACTAGCCCGCGTGACCGCACTGGAGGCAGTGGCAGTCCACCTCCCCCACCACACCGTGCCCATCGAGGCAGTGGGCGAGCGCATCGGCCTGACCCCACGTCAACTCAGACTCTTCCGTCGCTTCCACGGCCTGGACCAGCTGCGGCTGGACCCGGACGGGAGGCTTCCCGACCTGCTCGGCGCCGCCGTCGACGCCCTCCCGGAGCTGCGCGGACGCGAACGGCACGTCCGTTTCGTGATCCACGCCCGCAGCATGCCGGTGGCGGTGCCCTACCCGCTCAACCCCCTGCACGACCTGCTCGACCGGTACGGCCTCGGACACGCCCAGGCCTTCACCGTGACCCACCACGCCTGCGCGGTCGGCCTGCTGGCCGTCGACCTGGCCGGCCGCCTGCTCGCCGGAGAACCCGACCGGGAGGCGCTGGCCCTGGTGCTCGCGGGGGAGAAGACCTTCACCAGGGACGCCCAGGTGGTGCCCGAGACCGGCATCTTCGCCGAGGGCGCCGCCGCCTGCCTGGTCAGCGCGGAGGGCGAGCGCGACCGCGTGCTCTCCTACGTGGTGCGCCAGCGTCCGGAGTTCGACGGCCGGCTGGCCGAGGACCCGGAGCTGCTCGCCCGCTACCAGCGGGAGTACCCGGCCGTGATGGTCGAGGCGATCGAGGCCGCCCTCGCCGAGGCCGGTCTGGACCTCTCCGACCTGACGCTGCTGCTCCCGCACAACGTCAACCAGGCCTCCTGGCGGATGATCGCCCGACGGATCGACTTCCCGATCGGGAAGGTGCTGCTGGACAACGTGCCCGCAGTGGGGCACAGTTTCGCCGCAGACAGCCTCATCAACCTCCACACCGCCACCACGCGGGGACTGCTGGGCCGCGGCGACCGCTACCTCGTCGCCTCCGCCGGCATCGGAGCGACCTTCTCCGCGATGGTCGTCGAGCACTGACCGACCCTCAGGCCGTCGACAGGCCATCCCACCCGGGCGCCGGTTCCCCGGCCGCCCAGCCCAAGTCCACCACGCACGACGGGACGGTCCCACCCATGTCCGACCAAGTGGTCCAGACCACCGACACCGAGCTGCGCACCCGGATCCTGCACAGCATCGGCGAGCTGCTCCCGCGCGTCCTCAAGCGCGACCTCCCCGAGATCCCCGAGAACGCCTGCCTCTTCGACGACCTCGGCCTCACCTCGGCCGGCACCATCGAGCTGATCCTGGAGGTCGAGGAGGCGCTCGACCTGCAGATCGACGTCGAGCAGATCACCGAGGACGACCTGCGATCGGTCACCAGGCTGGCCGACTACGTCGCCGCGCACGTCATCGCCGAGGACTGACGGTGTCCGCCTCACCGGGCCTCACCCGGGTCCTGACGCGGTACGCGGACGGCCGCTCGGAGCTCTCGCTCGATCCCGACCTGCGGGTCTTCGTCTCGGACCTGGTCCGCCCCTACGGCCTGCCGCTGCGCGAGGACCTGCTGGCCGAGGGCGTCGGCCACGCCTTCGAGGAGCTGGCGGCCGGTCTGCTCACCGAGGCGCTCGGCCCGGACGAGCCGGCGGACGTGCTCGTCCAGGCCTTCGACTCGCCCGACATCCGCCCGGGCGCGCCCACCTCGCTCGCCCTCAGCCGCTCCTGCGCGGGCACGCCGCTCGCGCTCGCGTTCTGCGACCAGGGCACCGCCGGGGCGTTCGGCGCGCTGCGGGCCGCCACCGCCTACCAGCGGACCGGCCTCGCGCGGCGGGCCGTGGTGGTGCTCGCCGAGCAGACCGCCCTGCACTACCGGCCGGCCGTGCCGGTCGCGCTGCCCGAACGGCACTGCGCCGTCGTCCTGGTCTGCGAGAGCGCGCCGGGCGAGGACCTGACCGTGCACCAGCTGTCCGGGGCCGGCCCGGAGGCCGCCGCCGAGGAGGTCCGCCGACAGGCGAAGGAACTGGGGGAGGGGGCGGCCGTCCTGCTCTCCGCCGCACTGGAGGTACCCGGCCTCGACGCCGAGCGGGTGCCCGCGGGCCAGCCGTTCACCGGCCTCTGGTCCGCGCTCGCCGAGCGGCTGCCCGCCTGGCGCGCCGAGCGGCGGCCGGTCCTGCTCGCCGACCTCGACCCGCGGCTCGGCGTGCTCTCCACCCTGACCCTGCGCGCCGGACCGTGACCGCCGCGGCCGGTTCCGACCGCCCGGCCGGCCCCGGGGGATCCGCCGGTCCGGACCGCGTCGACGTCTGGCTGATCCCCACCGACCAGCCCGAACCGGTGGTCCGCGCGCTGCGCGCACTGCTCGACCCCGCCGAACGCGCCCGCGCCGACGGCCCGGACCCGCGGTTCGGACGGCGGTTCACCGTCGCCCACGGCGCGGCCCGGCTGCTCGCCGGCGCGCGGCTCGGCCTCGACCCCGCGCGGCTCGAATGGCGCCGCGGCCCGCACGGCAAGCCCGCGATCGACGGTCTCGCCGTCAACCAGTCCGCCTCGGGCGCCCTCGCGGTCCTCGCGCTCGCCGAGCGGCGCGCCGTCGGCGTGGACGTCGAGGAGATCCGCGACGCCCGGGCCGCCGTCCGCCTGGCCCGGCGCTGCTTCCCCCCGGCCGAGGCCGCGCTGGTCGAGGCCGATCCGGACCCCGCCGGACGCTTCACCGGGCTGTGGTGCCGCCGCGAGGCGTGCGTCAAGGCGTACGGCGGGCGCCTCGTCCAGGGCTTCGGCCTGCCGCTGTCCGGTCCAGCGCCGGTCCTGCTCGCCGACCCCGGCGGGCTCGGACCGGGCCCGTGCCGGGTCGACGACCTGCCCGTCCCGGGCCCGTTCCGTGCCGCGCTCGCGGCCGTCGGCGGGCACCCGTTCCGGGCCTCCGTCCGCACCTGGACGGCCGCCGACTGCCTTGCCACCGCGCTGATCTGACACAGCGTCAGAGAAGCATTCCCGACCCCGTTCCGAGCGCTGCGCCGGTGCGTCCCGGCCGCACCCGCCGGGAGCTGCCGGTGTCCGCCGGGACCACCCCAGAACCTCTCCAGGCCCCTCCGGGTCCGACCCGGCGGTCCGGGCCTGTCGAGACCCTGCCGAACCGAAGGGCGCGTACGACGTGACGGACGACGTGGAACAGCGCGGAGGCCGGATCACGCTCCGGTACGACGGCGTGGGCGGTGGCTCCGGCCCGCTCACCCTCGGCCAGGACAACATGATCCGCTGCATCCGGCGCGACCGGCCCGAACAGATCAACCAGGCCTCGGCCTGGCCGGTCCCCGACGGCACCGGGGTCACCGCCGCGCTCGACGCGCTGCGGTCCCTGGTGGAGCGCCACCCGTCGCTGCGCACGGCCTTCCCGGACGGCCCCGGCGGCGGCTTCCCGCAGCGCCAGGAGGTCCGCACCGCGGGCGAGCTCACCGTCGCCACGGTCGCCGCCGGAGACCGCACCGAGGACGAACTCGACGTTCTGGCAGCGGAGTTGGCGCGAACGGATGCCGCCGTGCCGCTCGACCTGGCGGCCGCCCCGCGACTGCGCTTCACCCTCGTCACCGACGGCGCGCTGCTGCGCCGACTGGTGGTGACGGCCTGTCACGCGGGCGTCGACGGGGCCGCCGTCACCCTGCTCGTCCAGGAGTGGCAGCTCCTCGCCGCCGGCAAGGAACTGCCGGCCCCGGCCTCCCGGACCCCGCTGGAGGTGGCCGCCCAGGAGCAGAGCGCCCAGGGCCTGCGGAAGGCCTCCGCCGCACTGAAGCACTGGGAGACGATCCTCACCACCGGGCCCTCGACCGTCTTCGCCGCCGACGGCCTCACCGGTCCGCCGGACGGCCTCGCCACCCTGCTGCTGCGCTCCCGCACCGCCGCCGCCGACCTCCTGGCGGTCTCCCGCCGCACCGCGGCCGGCCCGTCCGCCGTGCTGCTCGCCGTCTTCGCCGCCCTGACCGCGCACCGCGCCGCCCGCACCGACCTGGTGCTCTCGGCGCTGTCCGCCAACCGCCGGCGCGCGGCGCTCGCCGACCACATCGGCACCCTCGCCCAGGACGCCCTGATCGCCCTCGACACCGCCGCCGACGACCTCGACGCCCTGATCGGCCGCGCCAAGGCCGCCTCCTTCACCGGCTACTGGCACAGCACGATCAACGCCGACAAGGTCTGGCGGCTGCTGGACGACACCGCCGAACGGCGCGGCGCCCGCTTCGCCCGTCAGGTCGTCGTCAACGACCTCAGCCTCGCCATCCCCGAGGCGCTGTCCGACGCCCGCCCCCTGGCGACCGCCGACCCCGAGGTGCAGTGGCTGCCCGACCAGCCGCTGCCGGTCCGCCTGATGCTCAACATCCTGCGCACCTCCGGCAGCCTGGAGTTCGTCGTGCTCGCCTGCCCGCAGGTGCTCGACCGCGCCGGCGCCGAGCGCTTCGCCCGCGCGGTGCCCGCCGTCCTCGCCGCCGCCGCCGACCGGCCCCTCCCGCTCGCGGAACTGGCCGCCCTCAGCGGCCTCGCACCCGTCGCCCGGACGGGCGACTGGCAGCGCATCGGTGCCGACTGGATCGACCTCGGCGCCGTCCGCGCCGTGCTCACCGGCGCCCTCGGCCCCGCCGGGCGGGCCGTCGGCCTCACCCGCACCGGCGACCGGCTCACCGCCCGCCTCGCCACCACCGACCCCGCCCTCACCCCCGCGGCCGTCCACCGTGCGGTGCTCGCCGCCCTCCCCGGCCGCGAGACCGCGATGGCGCCGCACCACTACGCCGTGCACCTCTGGTCCGCCCCGTCGGCGCCCGGTCGGCCGGAGCCGGAGTGGCCCGCGCTCCCGGTGCTCGCCGAGGGCTCCGGCCGGGTGGGCTGAGCCCCTTCGCCGGCCGGCCGGTCGGCGCTACCCTTCCGGCAGGGGGGAGCCGGAGGGGGAGCGGGCATGCGCGGACTCGGCACGGTGGGCAGGAACGCCTGGACGATGGCGGGGATCACCCTGCTGCTGGAGGGAGCCGGCCTGCTGATCGGCCTCCTGCTGCTGCTGACCGTGGGGCAGTTCCTGGGGGACGACGCGGAGGGGGACTTCCCCTGGGTCGCCTGCATGATCCTCGCCACCGGTCCGATGGGCGACTACTTCCACGCGCGCCCGCCGCACCGCGTCCGGGGCGCGCTGGCCGGCGGGGCCGCGCTGGCCCTGGTGCTCGCCTCCGGTGTCATCGCCGCGGACCGCTGGCTCCCGTCCGTCGGGGGGAACGTGACCGGCGCGCTCGCCGTGATGATCGCGTTCCCGGTGGCCGCCGGCGTCTTCGTCGCCGTCGCCGGACCCCGCCCGGGGGACTGACCCCGGCACGGGGCCGGACCTGCCCCGGGAGCCGGACGCGGTACGGAAACCGGCGCCGCCCCGCTGCGGCCCGGCCGTGCCCGGCGGAGACTGGGGGAGGGCCCCGGTCCCGGGGCCGCCGCCGACGCGGGAGCGCCATGCTGCTCGGACTCACCACCGCGCTGGTCGCCACCGTCTGCTTCGGCTTCGGCTCGGTCTTCCAGGCGAGCGGCGCCCGCGAGACCCCGCGCGCCGACCGGGTACGGGCCGGCCTGCCGGCCGCGCTGGTCCGCTCCTGGCGCTTCCTGCTCGGGACCGGCCTGGACATCGCGGGCTTCGCGCTGAGCGTCGTCGCGCTGCGCACCCTGCCGCTCTTCCTCGTCCAGGCCGTCACCAACGCCGGCCTCGCCGTCACCGCGCTCGCCGCCGCCCGACTGCTCGGTGCCCGGCTGCACCGCGCCGACCTGCTCGGCATCGCCGCCGTGGTGGCCGGCCTCACCCTGCTCGCCCTCGGTTCCGGCCGGGTGGGCCGCGACCACGCGCCGCCCGCCTTCCACTGGGCGCTGCTCGCCACGACGCTCCTGATGCTGCTGCTCACCTCCGTGCTGGCCCGCCGCAGCGGCAGCGCGGCCGCCGCCGGCCTCGGCCTGCTGGCGGGCGTCGGCTTCGGAGTGACCAGCCTCGCCGTCCGGGTCCTCGACCTCACCGGCCCGCTCGACGTCTTCACCGACCCGGCGGCGTACGGTCTGGCCCTCGGGGGCCTCGGCGGCTACCTCGCGTACGCGCTCGCGCTCCAGCGCGGCACGGTGACGGCCGCGACCGCCGCCGGCACCGTCTCCGAGACCTTCGGCCCGGCGCTGGTCGGGGTGGCCGCGCTCGGGGACACCGCCCGCCCCGGCTACGCCTGGTGCGCGCTGACCGGCTTCGCGGTGGCGGTGGGCGGCACCTTCGTGCTGTCCCGCTTCGGCGAGGTGGAGGCCGAGCTGGACCGCCCGCCGGCCGCCGCCGGTCCACGGGGACCGGCGGGCGGGCCGACCCCGGTCGCCCGGACGGCTCCGCCGTGCGAAGGTGACTTGCCGGACAAAACGGACGGCGAGATCCGCACAGAGCGGCAGGTGCCATGACCACGGACGACGCCCAGCCACCCGCCCGCCGGGCCCGGCGACGCCCCGCCGCCGATCCGCCGGTCGCCCTGGTCACCGGCGCCTCCTCCGGCATCGGCACCGCCACCGCCGTCCGGCTCGCCCGCGCCGGCTGGCGGCTGCTGCTCTCCGGCACCGACCAGGCCAGGCTGGACGCGGTCGCCGCCCGCACCGGCGGCCGGCCCCTCCCCGCCGACCTCGCCAAACCCGACGGCGCCCAGCTCCTCGCCGAGGCCGCGCTCGCCGCGGCCGGCCGGGTGGACGCCCTGGTCGCGGGGGCCGGCCTCGGCTGGCGCGGCCCGTTCGCCCGTACCCCCGCCGACACCCTGGACCGGATGCTGGAGGTCAACCTCGCCGCCCCGCTGCGGCTCACCCGGCTGCTGCTGCCCGGCATGCTGGAGCGCGGCCGGGGCCGGATCGTCCTGCTCGGCTCGATGGCCGGCCAGGTCGGCGTCCGCGACGAGGCCGCCTACGCGGCGACCAAGGCGGGGCTCACGATGTTCGCCGAGAGCCTCTGGTACGAACTGCGGGGCAGCGGCGTCGGGGTCCGGCTCGTCCTGCCGGGCGCGGTGGAGACGCCGTTCTTCACCACCAGGGGCACCGACTACCAGCGCGAGCGCCCCCGGCCGGTCCCCCCGGAGGCCGTCGCCGACCTCGTCCACGGGGTGCTCACCACCGAGCGCGACCGGGTCTTCGTGCCGCACTGGCTCGGCCTCCCGGCCCGCGTCCACGGCGCCGCGCCGGGCCTGTTCCGGCGGATGGCCTCCCGGTTCGGGTGAGGCCGGCCCTGGTCCTCGGCGCCGCCGCCGCCGTGGAACTGCTGCACCTCGCCCCGGCCGCCGTCCGCCTGCCGCCCGTCCGACGCCACCTCGCCCGGCGCACCGCCGGGTTCGGCGCCCCCGGCCACGTCGCGCTCACCTTCGACGACGGCCCCGACCCGCGCGGCACCCCGCCGATCCTGGACGCGCTGGACGCCCTGGGCATCCGGGCGACCTTCTTCCTCCTCGGCGGCATGCTGGAACGCTCCCCCGGCCTCGGCCGCGAACTCGTCGCCCGGGGCCACGAGGCCGCCGTGCACGGCTGGCACCACCGCCGCCAGTACCGCCCGGCCCCCGCCCGCGACCTGCGCGAACTGCGCCGGGCCACCGAGGCCGTCGCCGAGCTGTCCGGCACCCGCCCCCACTGGTACCGCCCGCCCTACGGTGTGCTGACCGCCGGTCAGCTCCACGCGGCCCGGCGGCTGCGGCTGCGCCCCGTGCTGTGGACGGCCTGGGGCCGCGACTGGGAGCCCGGCGCCACCGGCGCCTCCGTGCACGCCACCGCCCGGCCCCGGCTGACCGGCGGCGCCACCCTCCTCCTCCACGACTCCGACTGCACCTCCGCCCCCGACTCCTGGCGCGCCACCCTCGCCGCCCTGCCCCTGATCGCCGCCCACTGCCGCCACCACGGCCTCACCCTCGGCCCCCTCCGCGACCACGCCGTCCCGGGCCCGGCCCGGTGATCACGGATCGGACACATCGCCCACCCGCCCGCACCCCGCGCCGCTACCGTCCCCCGGGGCCCGGCCGAATGCCCCGCCGGTCGGGAGGCCGTCAGCCGAGCCCGACCCGGGCCAGTGCCGCCGCGAAGCCCGTGCGCCAGGCCTCCGGGGTGGCGCCGGGGGAGGGCGGGGGCGCGGGGCGCCGGAGGGCGGCGAGGGCCGAGCGGACGGCCTCGGCGGGGCGGGGGCCGGTGACGTCGGCGTGGCCCAGTTCCAGTTCGTGCTGGAGGTTGTCACGGCCGTGGCCCTGGACCACGTCCAGCAGCAGGAGGCGGCGGCCGAGGGCGCGGGCCTCGCTGCAGGTGTCGCCGGAGCTGGTGACCACCAGGTCGGCCGCGGCCATCAGGGCCGGCACCCGGTCCGTCCAGCCGAAGGGGTGCAGCCGCGGGCGGCGGGTGGCGGCCCGGCGCAGGCGGCGTTCCAGTTCGGTGTTGCTGCCCGCCACGGCGAGGACGTGCGGGCCCGCGTCGGCGAGTCCGGCGGCGGTCCTGGCGAGGGGTCCGAGGCCCCAGGCGCCGGACATCAGCAGCACGCAGCGCGCGTCCGCCGGCACGCCCAGCTCCGCCCGGGCCCCGGCCCGGCCGGGCGGGCGGTAGAACGGGGCACGCAGCGGTGCGGGCAGGACGGCCACCGGGGCGTCCGGCCGGTAGCGGCGGACTCCGGCGGCGGCCACCTCCGAGGTGACCAGGAAGAGGTCGGTCTCCTCCTGCACCCAGAGCCGGTGCGGGGTGACGTCCGTGCAGAGCACCAGGTGCCGGAATGGCCGGGGGCCGCCGCGCAGGAGGTTGACCGCCGAGGTGGCGGTGGCGAACACCGACACCACCAGGTCCGGCCGCTGCTCGGCGAGCAGCGGCCGCAGCGCGGGCAGCAGCCGGCGGCGGGCCGCCGCGTCGGCGAGCAGGGCGATCCGGGCGCCGGGCCGCAGCGCGGCGAAGTGGAACGCGTCGTAGACGCCGGGCAGGCCGAGCAGCCGCCGGAAGACGGCCTCCCCGGTGGCGCCGGCGCGCCGGCCGAGCAGGGCCATCGCGTCGACCGTGGCGGTCGTCCAGCCCCGGGCCTCCAGGGAGTCCGCGCAGGCCCGGGCCATCACGTCGTGGCCCTGGCCGAGCGAGCCCGAGACCAGCAGCGCGTGCGGCACGCCTCGCCCCCGTCCCGTCTCAGGCGGCCGGCCGGGGGCCGGACGCCGGCGCGGCCTCGGAGCGGTACCAGTCGGCGTACCGGGCGACGCCGTCGGCGAAGTTGGTGCGCGGAGACCAGCCGAGCAGCCGTTTGGCCTGCGCGGCCGAGATCCGGCGCCCGGCGTAGTCGGCGGTCCGGGCCTCGATGTGCTCGATGGTGACCGGCCCGAGCAGCCGGTCGACGGTGTCCGCGATGTCCCGGACCGAGACTGCGGTGGAGCCCTCCAGGGCGAAGGTCTGGTCCTCGGCGGCGGGGGAGAGGGCGCGCACGTGGGCGTCGGCGAGGTCCTCGACGTAGACGAAGTTGCGGCTCTGCCGGCCGTCGCCCGCGATGGTGATCGGGCGCCCTTCGAGGGCGGCCTGCACGAAGCGGGCGACCACCAGCTCGTCGCGCATCCGCGGCCCGTACGGGATGCCGTAGCGCAGGATGGTGAAGTGCCGCCCGTACAGCCGGCGGTAGCTGTGCACCAGCATCTCGGCGGCGAGCTTGGTGGCGACGTACAGGTGCCCGCTGCGGTCGAGCTCGATCGGCACGTGCTCGTCCAGCTCCTGCTCCTCGCCGTTGAGCGCGGCCTCGGCGAGCGCGGCGCCGTACACCCAGACGGTGCTGGCCAGGACGGTGCGGCTGAGGTCGTTGCGGCGGGCGGCCTCCAGGACGGCCGCCGTCCCGTCGATGTTGGCCCGCACCGCGCCGACGGGGTCGGCGGCGACCCGTTCGACGTCGGCCTGCGCGGCGAGGTGGAAGACCACCTCGCAGCCGTCCAGGGCGGCGGTGAGGGCCTCCACGTCGAGGACGTCGATCCGGGCGTGGTCGGCGCCGGGGTTGAGGTACTTGTCGGTGGAGTCCACCGCGAGCACCTCGTGGCCGGCGGCCAGCAGCCGGTCGACGACGTGCGATCCGATGAATCCGCATCCTCCGGTGACGGCTGTCCGCACGGTTGCCTCTCCTTCTCTCTTCCGTCGTTCTCTTCCGTCCGCTGTTCCTGCTCCGCACCGGGTGCCGGGCTCCCGGCACCGTCCGCGGCGACCGGGCCCGGCCCGGTCAGCCGGTGAAGCGGCGGTGGACGGCGGAGACCGCCTCGATCACCAGGTCGGTCTCGTCCTCGGTCATGTCGGAGTGCACCGGCAGGCAGACCTGCCGGGCACAGAGGTCCTCGGCGACCGGGAGGTCCGGCCCCCGGTACGGGGCGAGCACCGGCTGCAGGTGCAGCGGCAGGTCGTAGACCTCGCCGGAGAGCCGTACGCCGTACTCCTCGGCGACCGCCCGCTTGAACGCGGCCCGGTCCGTTCCGGCGGGCAGCAGGGTGACGTACTTGTAGTAGTTGCCGCGGCAGCCGGCCGGCTCGGCGACCGGATCCAGCCCGTCGACCGCGCCGAGCGCCGTGTCGTACCGCTGGGCGACCCGGCGTCTGGTCTCCACGAACTCCTTCAGCCGGCGCAGGTGGACGGTGCCGATGGCGGCGTTCGGCTCGCTCATCCGCCAGGAGGCGCCGAGCCGGACGTGGTGGTTGGTGGTGAACGAGCCCTTGCCCTGGTCGCGGTGGACGCGGGCCTCGTCGCGCAGCCCGGCCGACCCGGTGAGGATCATGCCGCCCTCGCCGCTGGTGGTGACCTTGGTCGGGTAGAAGGAGAACGCGCCGGCCACGCCGAAGGTCCCGGCGGCCCGCCCCAGGTAGCTGCTGCCGTGCGCGTGCGCGGCGTCCTCGACCAGCGGGACGCCCCGGGCGTCGCAGAGCGCGCGCAGGGCGTCCACCTCGGGGGTGATCAGCCCGCCGATGTGGACCAGCACGACGGCGGCGGTGTCCGGGGTGAGCGCGGCCTCCAGGGTGTCCGGCCCGAGCGCGAGGGTCACCGGGTCGACGTCGGCGAAGACCGGCCGGCCGCCGGCGTGCAGCACCGCGCCGGCCGTCGCGTAGAAGGTGACGGCCGGGACGACCACGTCACGGCCCCGGACGTCGAGGCCGCGCAGGACGATCTCCAGCGCGGCGGTGCCGCTGGCGACGGCGACCGCGTGGGAGGCGCCGTGCTCGGCGGCGAAGGCCTGCTCGAACCGCTCGGTCCAGGGGCCGAGGGTGAGCGCGCCGGTGGCGAGCATCTCGCTCACCGCCTCCGCGACGGCCGCGCGGTCGTTCTCGTCGAACACGATGCGAGCGGCGGGAACGCCCATGGGCCACCTCCGGCTGCGGGACGAGCTGTGGACGGTCGGCGTCCCCGGCGGCCGGGGCCGGTGGGGACGCATCGGTACGGACCCGGACGAAATGTCCGGGCCAGGGACATCACGCTACTTCTCCGGCCGGGGCGCGGCCCGTCCGCACCTCCGCCCGGGTGACCCGGGGCCCGCCCCGCCGGACGGACGGCGGCGTCCCGGGCCCGCCGTCTCAGGGACGTCCCCTCCACCGCGGGTCCGAGCCGTCCGCGCGCCCTCCCGGCCGGGGACTACTCCGTCCGGTGCGCCCTGCTGCGTCCGCAGTACCCGGAAATGCCTGCACAGGGCCGACGCCGGGGAGACGCCCGCCGACGCAGGATTGGCCATGCTCCGGACGCCCCGGCCCGTCGGCCGGTGGCGGCGTCCGGCCACCGAACCCCGCCGTCATCCGAAGGAGTCCGCTCTCCCGTGGCCACTTTCCTCTACCGCCTGGGCCGATGGTCCTTCCTCAGGCGCCGGCTCGTGACCCTCCTCTGGGTCGCCCTGCTGGCCGCCGTCGGAGCGCTCGCCGCCAAGGCGCCGGCCGCTCCCGACGACGGCTTCGCGATGCCCGGCACCGAGGCGCAGAAGGCCTTCGACCTCATGGACGAGCGCTTCCCCGGCGCGATGTCCGACGGTGCCTCGGCCCGGCTGGTCTTCGTCGCGCCGTCCGGGCAGAAGATCACCGCAGCCCACAACCAGGAGACGGTCGAGAAGGCGGTCGCCGAACTCGCCCACGGCGAGCAGGTGGTCAGCGCGACCGGCCCGTTCAAGGCGGGCGCGGTCTCCCAGGACGGCACCACCGCCTACGCCACGGTCGGCTACGACGCGAAGCCCGGCAAGGTCGGCGAGGGGGCCACCGACGCCCTGAAGCAGGCCGCCCAGCACGCCCGGGACGCGGGCCTCACCGTGGACATCGGCGGCACCGCGCTGCTGGAGGCCGGAGAGGCGGGCGGCTCCGCCGAGGCGATCGGCATGGCGATCTCGGCCGTCGTGCTGGTGATCACCTTCGGCTCGCTGCTGGCCGCCGGACTCCCGCTGCTCACCGCGGTGATCGGGGTCGGCCTCGGCATCGGCCTGATCACCGCGCTCGGCAGCACCCTCGGCCTGTCCACCACCACCAGCACGCTGGCGATGATGCTCGGCCTCGCCGTCGGCATCGACTACGCGGTCTTCATCGTCTCCCGCTACCGGGCCGAGCTCCTCGACGGCCACGAGCCGAAGGAGGCGGCCGGGCGGGCCGTCGGCACCGCCGGCTCGGCCGTGGTGTTCGCCGGCCTCACCGTGATCATCGCGCTGGCCGGGCTCTCCGTGGTCGGCATCCCGATCCTCGCCAAGATGGGCCTCGCCGCGGCCGGCACCGTGGTGGTGGCCGTCCTGGTGGCGCTCACCCTCGTGCCCGCGCTGCTCGGCTTCATCGGCAAGCGGGTGCTGCCCCGCAAGGCCCGCGGCGGCCGACCCGCCGGCGCGGCCGGCGGCGGGCGCCCCAACGGCGGCACCCGCTGGGCCCGCTTCGTGCTGCGCCGCCCGGTCGCCGTGCTGCTCGGCGGCGTGGTCGGCCTGGGCGTGCTCGCCCTGCCCGCCCTGGACCTGCGGCTCGGCCTGCCCGGCGACGAGGCGAAGCCCACCTCGACCACCCAGCGCCGTGCCTACGACCACCTCTCCCAGGGCTTCGGCCCCGGCTTCAACGGGCCGCTGACGGTCCTGGTCGACGTCAAGGGCGCCGCCGACCCCAAGGGCTCGGTCCAGCGGGTCGGCGACACCGTGAAGGCGCTGCCCGGTGTGGTCGCCGTCACGCCCGCGGTCTTCAACCAGGCCGGCGACACGGCCATGGTCACCGCGATGCCGGCCACCGGCCCGAGCGAGGCCGCCACCACCGACCTGGTCCACGCCATCCGCGACCAGGCCCCCGGGCTGAAGTCCGCCACCGGCGCGACCGTCCTGGTCAGCGGTCCGACGGCGATGAACATCGACGTCTCGCAGAAGCTCAACGACGCGCTGGTGCCCTACCTCGCGGTCGTGGTCGGCCTCGCGGTGCTGCTGCTCCTGGTGGTCTTCCGCTCGGTGCTCGTCCCGGTCAAGGCCGCCGTCGGGTTCCTGCTCTCGGTGGCCGCCGCGCTCGGTGCCGTCGTCGCGGTCTTCCAGTGGGGCTGGCTCGCCGAGCTGATCGGCATCGAGCAGACCGGCCCGGTGATGAGCATGATGCCGATCTTCATGATCGGTGTGGTGTTCGGCCTGGCCATGGACTACGAGGTGTTCCTGGTCACCCGGATCCGGGAGGCCTACGTGCACGGCGAGGAGCCCGGCGAGGCCGTGGTCACCGGCTTCCGCCACAACGCCCGGGTGGTCACCGCCGCCGCGCTCATCATGGTGAGCGTCTTCGCCGGCTTCATCGGGATGAACGAGCCGATGATCAAGATGATGGGCTTCGGCCTGGCCACCGCCGTCGCCCTCGACGCCTTCGTGGTGCGGATGGCGATCGTCCCGGCCGCCCTGGCCCTGCTCGGCCGCCGCGCCTGGTGGCTGCCGCGCCCGCTGGAGCGGATCGTCCCGGACGTCGACGTCGAGGGCGCCCGCCTGCGGACCGCGGCCCCGGCGGCCTCCGCCGCCCCGGCCGACGGGCCCGGGGCCGATTCGCCCCGCCACTCGGTCGGCGTCTGACCCACCGGCCCCGCCGCGGACCCCGCCCCCGGGCGGACCGCGGCGGGGCCCTTCGCGGCCGGTCGGTCGGCCGACCGGTCAAAATGGTATGAACCGCACCCGTACGATCGTCCTGTCGGCGGCGTGTACTGCATCTGCAGTACGCCACCCCCGCGCAGTACGTCCCCCCGCCGTCCGGCACCCCCCGCCGTCCGGCCCGCCCCACCGCGCAGTACGTCCCCACCCCCCTCGCCGGATCGTCCGGGCCCGGCCGAGGGACCCGGCAGGGCGACCCCGGACCGGAAGAAGCGAGCATGACCGACACCTGGCTGCGCCGCGCGTACCGCCGCCACCCCCGCGTGGTCGACGCGCTGATCGTGATCTGCGTGTTCGTCGCCACCGCGGGGACGACCACCGTCGACCACCTCGGCAACCACCTCGCGCCCAACCCGCCGGCCCTCGTCGTGGCGGTCCTCTCCAGCGCCGCCGTCTTCTTCCACCGCCGCCACCCCCGGGTCCTCTTCGCGATCACGCTCGTCTGCGGCCTGACGATCTGCTTCGTCGCGACCCAGCTCAACGCGGGCCTCATCACCCCGCTGCTCGCGTCGCTCTACTTCCTGGCGGTGCAGACCGACCGCACCACCGCGCGCACCGCCACCGGCGTCTCGGCCGTGCTGGTCACCGCCGCCACGCTGGTCACCGACCCGCACGCCGGCGTCGGCGTCCGGATCGGCGTCTTCGCCTGGGTCCTGCTGCCCGGCGCGATCGGCGACTCGGTTCGCAGCCGCCGCGCCCACCTCGCCGCCATCGAGGAACGCGCCGAACGGGCCGAACGCACCCGCGAGGAGGAGGCCCGCCGCCGGGTCGCCGACGAACGCATCCGGATCGCCCGCGACCTGCACGACGTCGTCGCCCACCACATCGCCCTCGCGAACGCCCAGGCCGGCATCGCCGTCCACCTCCTGGACCGGCACCCCGCCCAGGCCCGCGAGATGCTCAGCCACCTCACCGACGCCACCGGGTCCGCCCTGCGCGAGCTCAAGGCCACCGTCGGCCTGCTGCGCCGCGCCGACGACCCGCTGGCCCCGCTCGAACCGGCGCCCGGCCTCGACCGGCTGCCCGATCTCGTCGGTGCCTTCGAACGCGCCGGCCTGCCCGTGCGGCTCGCGGTGGAGGGCGAGCCGCAGCCGCTCTCCCCGGGCATCGACCTCACCGCCTACCGGATCCTCCAGGAGTCCCTGACCAACGTGGCCAAGCACGCCGCCGGCACCGGCGCCGACGTCACCCTGACGTACTCCGGCAGCCGCGTCCTGCTGACCGTCGCCAACGACCGGCCGTCGGCCGCCGCCCGGGCCGCCGTCGGCCGCTCCGTGCCCCGGACCGGCGGCGGCCCCGACACCGGCTTCGGCCTGATCGGCATGCGCGAGCGCGCCTCCGCCGTCGGCGGCCGGCTCACCGCCGACCGCAGTCCGGGCGGCGGCTTCCTGGTCTCCGCCGAACTGCCGCTGCGCACCGCAGCCCGAGAGGAACACGCGTGACCATCCGAGTACTGCTCGCCGACGACCAGGCCCTGCTGCGGGGGGCCTTCCGCGTCCTCATCGACGCCGAGGACGACATGCAGGTGGTCGGCGAGGCCGCCGACGGCCGGGAGGCGGTCGAACTGGCGAAGGCGACCCGCCCCGACGTCGTCCTCATGGACATCCGGATGCCCGGCGTCGACGGCCTCTCCGCCACCGCCGCCATCTGCGGGGATCCGGACCTGGCCGGCACCCGGGTGCTCATCCTCACCACCTTCGAGATCGACGAGTACGTCGCACAGGCCCTGCGCGCGGGCGCCGGCGGCTTCCTCGGCAAGGACGCCGAACCGACCGAACTGCTCGCCGCCCTGCGCCGCGTCGCCGCCGGCGACCCCCTGCTGTCGGCCGCCGCCACCCGCGCCGTCATCGACCAGCTGCTCGCCCACCCCGACCCGGACCGGGCCCCGGCCGCCGTACCCGAGCGGCTCGCCACCCTGACGGCCCGCGAACGCGAGGTGATGGCCATGGCCGCCACCGGTCTCGGCAACGATGAGATCGCCGCCCGGATGTTCGTGAGCCCCTTCACGGTCCGCACCCACGTCCACCGCGCCATGGCCAAACTGGACGCCCGCGACCGCGCCCAGCTGGTCGCCCTCGCCTACCAGACCGGCCTCGTCCCGGCTCCCCGCCCCCTCAAGTAGCCCGCTCCGGGCCCGGCCCTGCGGCGCGGACGGGAGGGCCGGGGCAGCGGTTCGCACCCGGGGGACAGGGCCCCGCCGGTCCCTCCCGCACCTTCCGCACCCTCCCCACGGCCGGTGACTCCGGTCCCGGAAATCCCAACCGTCCGTCTGGACAACCTCCGTGACGGTCCATCACGTCGAACCGTGCAGTGCTCGAACTGCCGGACGATTTGACGGAGGTACGGTGCGGACTGCTCGTGGTGTGACCGGGGTACTGGCGGTGGGGGTCGTGTCGGCGCTCGTCCTGAGCACCGGATGTACCACCCCCGGCGGCAGACCCACCGCCACCGGAACGACGCCCGCGAGCGCCACGCCCGCGGGCCCGACGCCGACGGATCCCACGTCCTCGGCCCCGGCCGGAAGCCCGGCCCCCACGCCCACGCCGACCTGGGACGGCCAGGTCAGATCGCTCGGCGACGGCTCCACCTCCGACACCGGCCCGCAGCCCAGGCAGCCGAAGCCCGAACGGCTGAAACCCGGGGAACGGCCGCCCCAGTTCGTGGTCTTCTCCTGGGACGGCGCACTGGAGGGCGACGACCGCCTCTTCTCCCGCTTCCGGAAGCTGGGCGTGGAGACCAACGCCCAGATGACGTTCTTCCTCTCCGGCCTCTACCTCCTGCCCAAGTCCAAACGCTCGCTCTACCACCCGCCGATGCACGACCCGGGCGCGGCGGCGATCGACTTCGCCACCAACGCCCACATCAAGGACACCCTGGAGCAGCTCCGCCTGGCCTGGCTGGACGGCAACGAGATCGGCACCCACTTCAACGGGCACTTCTGCGCCCCGAAGCACGGCGGGGGCGGTGACTGGTCCACCGAGCAGTGGGCCTCCGAGCTCGACCAGGCGATCTCCTTCGTCACCAACTGGCGGACCAACACCGGCTTCAAGGATGTCCCGCCGCTCCCCTTCGACTACACCAAGGAGCTGGTCGGCGGCCGCGCCCCCTGCCTGGAGGGCCAGACGAACCTGCTGCCCGCCGAGAAGGCCAAGGGCTTCCGCTACGACGCGAGTTCGCCCGGCGAGTTCCAGGTGTGGCCGGTGCGGAAGGACGGCGTCTGGAACTTCCCGCTGCAGCTGCTGCCGAACCCGGGGACGTCCTCGCAGAACCTCTCCATGGACTTCAACTACCTGGCCGGCCAGTCCGGCGCCACCACGGAGGGCGACCCCGGGAAGTTCGACGACTGGGAGAAGGCGACCAGGGACAGCTACCTGGCCGGCTTCGAGCGGGTCTACAACGGCAGCCGGGCCCCGCTGTTCATCGGCAACCACTTCGAGGACTGGAACGGCGGCATCTACATGCAGGCGGTGGAGGACGTGATGAAGAGCGTCTGCAAGCGCGAGGAGGTCCGCTGCGCCACGTTCCGCCAGGTCGCCGACTGGCTGGACGCCCAGGACCCGAAGGTGCTGGACCAGCTGCGCCGGCTGGACCCGGCGCAGCCGGCGGACTGGTCGCGGCTGGTGAGGTGACGACCGCCGGGCGGCTGCGCTCCCGCAGCCC
>NZ_JBHJRC010000129.1:0-21782 GCF_042261735.1 Kitasatospora sp. NPDC056327
GAGCCACCGCAGGGTGGTCAGGCGGCGCGGGCCGCCGCGCGCGGGGAGAGCGCGGCGTATTCGAGCGGGGCGGAGGGATCGATCGAGAGGTCCATCGGGGAGGGGGCGGCGCCCGAGCGGACGAGCAGGTCGCCGATGGCGGCGATCATGGCCCCGTTGTCGGTGCAGAGCCGCAGCGCGGGGACCCGCAGGGTGATGCCGGCGGCGGCGCAGCGCTGTTCGGTGAGGGCGCGGATGCGGGAGTTGGCCGCGACGCCGCCGACCACCACGAGGGTGTCGATGCCGTGGTCGGTGCAGGCGCGGACGGCCTTGCGGGTGAGGGTGTCGGCGATGGCCTCCTGGAGGGAGGCCGCGGCGTCGGGGACGTGCGGCTCGGCGCCGGAGGCCCGCCGGGCCTCGACCCAGCGCGCGGCGGCGGTCTTGAGGCCGGAGAAGGAGAAGGCGTACGGGGGGTCGTTCGGTCCGCTGAGCGGGCGGGGGAGGCGGACGGCCGAGGGGTCGCCGTCGCGGGCCGCGCGGTCGATGGCGGGGCCGCCGGGGTAGGGCAGGCCCAGGATGCGGGCGACCTTGTCGAAGCACTCGCCGGCCGCGTCGTCCAGGGTGTCGCCGAGGTGGACGACGGGGTCGCGGGCGAGGTCCCGGACCAGGAGCAGTGAGGTGTGCCCGCCGGAGACGATGAGGACGACGCAGGGGTTGGGCAGCGGTCCGCCGTCGAGCGTCGCGGCGGCGACGTGCCCGGCCAGGTGGTGCACGCCGTAGAGGGGGACACCGAGCGAGAAGGCGTAGGACTTGGCCGCCGCGACGCCCACCTGGAGTGCGCCGGACAGCCCGGGGCCCGCGGTCACCGCGACCGCGCCGACGTCGGCGAGGGTGAGCCCGGCGCGGTCGAGGGCCTCGCGCACCACGGGTGCCATCGCGTGCACGTGCGCCCGTGCGGCGATCTCGGGCACCACGCCGCCGTAGCGGGCGTGCTCGTCCATCGAGGAGGCGACGGCCTGTCCGAGGAGTACGCCGTCGCGCACCAGGCCCGCGCCGGTCTCGTCGCAGGACGACTCGATGCCCAGTACCACCGGCGATCCCGCCATCGGTCACAGCTCCTTCTCACTCATGGATTGCACCTGCATCCTATGTGCAACAAGGGGGCGGGGCGGCGGGCCGGTCCGTGTGCGGAACGGTTGGCGCGTGCCGGCGGCCGGGTAGGGGGAGGGCGGCGCGTGTCGCGTCGCCCGCTCGCACCCGAGGTGGTCACCATGCCCGAATCCGGCCCCGAACCGCTCGCGACCTTCTGCGGCGACTGCGACTGCGGCTGCCCCCGGCTGTTCGTCGACCCGGGGGCGGGCAGCGACCGCCGGGTGCGGATCACCGACGACTTCGGCCAGCGGATCCAGATGAGCGAGGAGCAGTTCCGCGACCTGGTCGCGCAGGCGAAGTCCGGACTGCTGGACCGGGCCTTCGCGTCCTGACCGTCCGGCGGCACGGCTGCCGCGGTGGACACCCCTGGCCCTTCGGCGCCGTACGGGCGTGCGAGACCGCCCGCGTCCTCGGGCGTGCGCCCGGCCGGGTGTGGGGGGATCAGACGGCGTTCAGGCCGTGGGCGGCGAAGACCGCGCGGGCGGCGGCGGTCCGGTCGGCCGTGGGGACCGGCGTGTCGGCGAGCGGGAAGTCCAGACCGAGGGCGCGCCACTTGGCGGCCCCGAGCTTGTGGAAGGGCAGCACGTCGACCCGGGTGACGTTGCCGAGCGAGGCGGTGAACCCGGCGACGCCCTCGACGTTCGCGATCGGGTCGGTGAGGCCGGGGACGAGGACGAAGCGCACCCAGACCTCGGTGCCGAGGTCCGCCAGGCGGCGGGCGAAGTCCAGGGTGGGCGCGATCCCGCGGCCGGTGACCTGCCGGTGGAGCGCCGGGTCCCAGGACTTGATGTCCAGCAGGACGAGGTCGGTGTCGGCGAGCAGCGCGTCGGTGGCCCGGGTGCCGAGGTAGCCGGAGGTGTCGAGGGCGGTGTGCAGGCCCAGTTCGTGCTTGAAGCGGTGCAGCAGCTCGGCCGTGAGGGCCGGCTGGAGGAGCGGCTCGCCGCCGCTGACGGTGGCTCCGCCGCCGGCGGCGCCGATGAAGACGGTGTACTTGGCGGCCTCCCGGACCAGGTCGTCGGCGGTGACCGGGCGGCCGTCGCTCAGGTAGCGGGTGTCGGGGTTGTGGCAGTACTGGCAGCGCAGCGGGCAGCCGGCCAGGAAGGTGACGAACCGGGTGCCCGGGCCGTCGACGCCCGTGGAGAGGTCCCAGGAGTGCAGCATCCCGGTCGCGGGTGCCGGCCCGGCGGGTGCGCCTACGGGTGCGGCTGCGGGTGCGGGCCCGGAGGCCGGGGGTCCGACGGGGGCGGTGGCGGGGGTGGTGTCGGTCATCACGGTTCTCCCTCTCCGGTACCGGCGGCGCCGGGTGGCGCCGCCCGGTGGGGCGCGGTGGGGCGCCGCCGGTGCCCGCCCGGCATGCGGGGGACCGGCGGCGCGTACCGGTGCGGACTACAGCGCTTCGTGGAAGGTGCGGTTGATCACGTCGAGCTGCTGCTCGCGGGTGAGCCGGACGAAGTTGACCGCGTAGCCGCTGACCCGGATGGTCAGCTGCGGGTGGTTCTCCGGGTGCTCCATGGCGTCCAGCAGGGTCTCCCGGTTGAGGACGTTGACGTTCATGTGGAAGCCGCCGACGGCGGTGTAGCCGTCCAGCACGCCGACCAGGTTGGTGATCCGCTCCGCCGGGGTGCGCCCGAGCGCGTCCGGGGCGACGGTGTGGGTGAGCGAGATGCCGTCCTCGGCCTCGGCGTAGGGGAGCTTGGCGACCGAGAGCGCGCTCGCGACACAGCCGTGGCGGTCCCGGCCGTTCATCGGGTTGGCCCCGGGGGAGAACGGCTCGCCGGCCCGGCGGCCGTCCGGGGTGTTGCCGGTCTTCTTGCCGTACACCACGTTGGAGGTGATGGTGAGCACGGACTGGGTGTGCTCGGCGCCCCGGTAGGTGGGGTGCTTGCGGACCTTGCGCATGAACTCCTCGACCAGGTGCACCGCGATCGCGTCCACCCGGTCGTCGTTGTTGCCGTACGCCGGGTACTCGCCCTCGACCAGGTAGTCGGTGACCAGGCCGGTCCCGTCCCGCACCGGCGTGACCCGGGCGTACCTGATCGCGGCCAGCGAGTCCGCCGCCACCGCGAGGCCGGCGATGCCGCAGGCCATGGTGCGCCGCACGTCCCGGTCGTGCAGCGCCATTTCGAGCCGCTCGTAGGCGTACTTGTCGTGCATGTAGTGGATGACGTTGAGCGCGTGGACGTACGTCCCGGCGAGCCATTCCATCTGCTCGTCGAAGCGGGCCATGACCTCGTCGTAGTCCAGCACCTCGGAGGTGATCGCGCCGGTCGCCGGGCCGACCTGCTCGCCGGACCTCTCGTCCCGGCCGCCGTTGACGGCGTAGAGCAGCGTCTTGGCGAGGTTGACCCGGGCGCCGAAGAACTGCATCTGCTTGCCGACCGCCATCGCGGAGACGCAGCAGGCGATCGCGGTGTCGTCGCCGAAGCGCGGGCGCATCAGCTCGTCCGACTCGTACTGCACCGAGGAGGTGTCGATCGACACCCTGGCACAGAACTCCTTGAAGCCCAGGGGCAGTTGCGGCGACCAGAAGACGGTCATGTTGGGCTCGGGCGCCGGACCGAGGTTGTACAGGGTCTGCAGGTAGCGGAACGAGGTCCGGGTGACCAGGGTCCGCCCGTCGGTGCCCATGCCGCCGATCGACTCGGTGACCCAGGTCGGGTCGCCGGAGAACAGCTCGTCGTACTCGGGGGTGCGCAGGAAACGCACGATCCGCAGCTTGACGACGAAGTCGTCGACCAGTTCCTGGGCCTGCTCCTCCGTCAGCCGCCCGGCCGCGAGGTCGCGCTGCAGGTAGACGTCGAGGAAGGTGGAGGTGCGGCCGAGCGACATGGCCGCGCCGTTCTGCTCCTTCACCGCCGCCAGGTAGGCGAAGTACAGCCACTGGACCGCCTCCCGGCCGGTCGCCGCCGGGCCGGAGAGGTCGTACCCGTAGGCGGCGGCCATCGCCTTGAGCTCGCCCAGGGCCCGGAGCTGCTCGGCGAGTTCCTCGCGCAGGCGGATCGTCTCCTCCAGCCGCGCCGGGTCGGTGGGGGCGGCGTCCAGCCCGGCCTTCTCGGCGAGCTTGGCGGCGATCAGCCGGTCCACGCCGTAGAGCGGGACCCGGCGGTAGTCGCCGATGATCCGGCCGCGCCCGTAGGCGTCGGGCAGCCCGGTGATGATGCCGGCCTTGCGGGCGGCCCGGATGCCCGGGGTGTAGGCGTCGAAGACCCCGGCGTTGTGGGTCTTGCGGTACTCGGTGAAGACCTTCTCCAGCCCGGGGTCGACCGGGTAGCCGTAGGTCCTCAGCGCGCCGGCGACCATCCGCCAGCCACCGTTGGGCATGATCGCGCGCTTGAGCGGGGCGTCGGTCTGCAGGCCGACGATCAGCTCCCGGTCCCGGTCGATCCAGCCGGGCGCGTGGGCGGTGATGCCCGAGGGGATGCCGTGCGCGACGTCGTACACACCCTTGGCGCGCTCCTCGGGGAAGCGGTCGGTGATCCGCCGCCAGACCGCCAGGGTCCGCTCGGTGGGGCCGGCCAGGAAGGCCGCGTCGCCCTCGTACGGGGTGACGTTGCGCTGGACGAAGTCGCGCACGTCGACACCGTCCTGCCAGGGGCCGTCCCGGAAGCCGTCCCAGGCCGGCTCCGCCGGTCCGGCGGTGGCGGCCGGGCCGGTGGTGCCGGGGGCGGCGGTGGTGGCGGTGCTGTCGGCGGCCGGGGCTCCGGCGGTCCGCGGCTGCTGCGAGGTGGTCATCCCGGTGTCTCCTTCTTCTCTCGGGTCCGGGCCCGGTCCCGGGCCGGTTCCAGGGCCGGTCTCAGGCCTGGTCGCCGTAGTAGGCCTGGCGCATCAGCCGCTGCATGTCGGCGAGCAGCGGCATCCGGGGGTTGGCGGGGGCGCACTGGTCCTCGTAGGCGTTCATCGCCTGCTGCGGCAGGGCCGCCAGGAAGGCCTCCTCGTCGACCCCCGCCTCCTTGAACGAGCGCGGGATGCCCGCCCGGTCGCGCAGCTCCTCGACCGCCGCCGCGAGCGACTCGACCCCCTGCTCCGGGGTGGCGGCCGGCAGGCCCAGCATCCGGGCGATCGCCTGGTAGCGCTCCGGCGCCTGGTAGCTCTGGTACTTGGGCCAGCCGGTGACCTTCGCCGGGGCCGAGCCGTTCCAGCGGATCACGTGCGGCAGCAGCAGCGCGTTGGTCCGCCCGTGGGCGACGTGGAAGGTGGCGCCCAGGGTGTGCGCCATCGCGTGCACGGCGCCCAGGAAGGCCGAACCGAAGGCCATGCCGGCGATCGTCCCGGCGTTGTGCATCTTCTCGCGGGCCACCGGGTCGTCCGCGCCGGCGGTCACCGCCCGCTCCAGGTTCTCGAAGACCAGCCGGACGCCCTGCAGGGCCAGGCCGTCGGTGAAGTCGTTGGCGTAGACCGAGACGTAGGTCTCGATGCAGTGGGTGAGGGCGTCGAACCCGGTGTCGGCGGTCACGTGGGCGGGCAGCCGGGTGGTGAGCGCCGGGTCGACGATGGCCACGCTCGGGGTGAGCGCGTAGTCCGCGAGCGGGTACTTCTGGCCGGTCGCGGTGTCGGTGATCACCGCGAACGGGGTGACCTCGCTGCCGGTGCCCGAGGTGGTCGGGATGCAGACCAGCTTGGCCTTCTCGCCGAGGTCGGGGAAGGTGAAGGCGCGCTTGCGGATGTCGAAGAACTTCTCCTTGAGGTCCTCGAACTCGACCTCCGGGTGCTCGTACATCAGCCACATCACCTTGGCCGCGTCCATCGGCGAGCCGCCGCCGAGCGCGATGACGGTGTCCGGCTCGAACTCCCGCATCAGCTCCGCGCCCCGGCGCACCGTGTCGATGCTCGGGTTGGGCTCGACGTAGTCGACCACCCGCACCTCGACCGGCTCCCGCCGGCGGTCCAGCACGTCCCGGATCCGCTCCAGGTGGCCGATCGCCACCATGGTGTGGTCGGTGACCACCACGACCCGGTGCGCGTTCGGCATGCTCGCCAGGTACTTGACCGAGTTGCGCTCGAAGTAGATCTTCGGCGGCACCTTGAACCACTGCATGTTGGTGTTGCGCCGCCCGATCCGCTTGATGTTCACCAGGTTCAGCGCCGAGATGTTGCCCGCCACCGAGTTGTGCCCGTAGCTGCCGCACCCCAGGGTGAGCGACGGCGTGAAGGCGTTGTAGACGTCGCCGATGCCGCCCTGCGAGCTCGGCGCGTTCCAGATGATCCGGCAGGCCTTGACCGCGTGCCCGAACTCCTCGGTGAAAGCCGCGTCCTCGGTGTGCACCGCCGCCGAGTGCCCGAGCCCGTCGAACTCCACCATCGCGGCGGCGAGTTCGACCCCCTCCCGGCGGGACCCCGCGGTGAGGACGGCGAGCACCGGGCAGAGCTTCTCCCGGGTGAGCGGCTCGGCGGGGCCGACCCGCCCGCAGTCGGCCAGGAGCACCGAGGTGTCGGCCGGCACCTCGAAGCCGGCCGCCGCCGCGATCTCGGCGGCGGTGCGGCCCACCACCTCCGCGTTCAGCTTCGCCCCGGCGCAGGAGACACCGTCGCCGACCCCGAACAGGTACCGCTCCAGCAGCGCCTTCTCCTCGGCGCTCGCGTGGTGCGCCTTGAGCCTGCGGAACTCCGCGAGCGCCGCGTCCCGGATCTCCGCGTCCAGGATCACCGCCTGCTCGGAGGCGCAGATCATGCCGTTGTCGAAGGTCTTCGACAGCACGATGTCGTTGACCGCCCGGCGCAGGTCCGCGCTCCGCTCGACGTACGCCGGCACGTTGCCGGCGCCGACGCCCAGCGCGGGCTTGCCGCAGCTGTACGCCGCCCGCACCATGCCGTTGCCGCCGGTCGCCAGGATGGTCGCCACCCCCGGGTGGCGCATCAGCGCGTCGGTGGCCGCCATCGACGGCTCCTCGATCCACTGCACGCAGTGCTCCGGGGCCCCGGCCGCCACCGCCGCGTCCCGCACGATCCGGGCCGCCTCCGCGGAGCAGCGCTGCGCCGCCGGGTGGAAGGCGAAGACGATCGGGTTGCGGGTCTTCAGGGCGAGCAGCGCCTTGAAGACGGTGGTGGAGGTGGGGTTGGTGACCGGGGTGATGCCCGCGACCACGCCGACCGGCTCGGCGATCTCCACGATGCCGTCGATCTCGTCCCGGTGCACCACCCCGACGGTCTTCGTCCGGGCCATCACGTGGGTGACGTTCTCGCAGGCGAAGACGTTCTTGACGGCCTTGTCCTCGAACAGGCCCCGTCCGGTCTCCTCGACCGCCAGCACCGCGAGGCCGGTGTGCTCCGCCAGTGCCGCCAGCGAGGCCTTCTTGACGATGTGGTCGATCCGCTCCTGGGTGAAGGAGGCGTACGAGTCCAGGGCGGTCAGCGCGTCGGCGACCAGCCGGTCGACGGCGTCGGCGGGGGCCGGGGCGGGGGCGCCGTGCTCGGCCGGGGTGCCGGCCTGGGGCCGGGTGCGGGCCTCGTGCTTCGGGCGGGAGGACATGCTGGACTGCCTTTCCGGTCGTCGTCCGTCGTCGGGCGCCGGCGGGGCCGCTTGCGCCTTCGGTTCCAGGGTTCCGTGCGTGGGGGGCTGCGGGGATCCGTCCAACGGGACCTTCCCGCGGACCGAAGGTCCCTGCCGTGGCGGGTGGTTGGTCCCGGTGACGCCGGCTCAGCCGTGCGGGACGACCGCGACCGGGCCGTGCGCGTGGTGGAGCACCGACTGCACCACCGGGCCCAGGTGCGGTCCGGTCAGCGGGTGCCGGGCCGTGCGCCGGCCGAGCACCACCAGCGCCGCACCGCGCGAGGCCTCCACCAGCGCCCGGCTGGGGCTCCAGGGGCTCACCTCGGCCTCGGTGCGGACCTCCGGGAACTTCTCCCGCCAGCGGGCCAGCGCGTCCTCCAGCCGCACCTGTTCGGCGGCGGCCATCGCCTCCCGGATCTCCGCCTGCGCGACGGGTGCCTCGGTGGCGTAGCTCTCGTGGGAGGCGGTGCGGCTCTCCACCGCCCGCAGGACGGCCCCGCGGTCGGCCGCCTCCCGGAAGGCGAACTCCAGGACGGCGTCGCACGGCCGCTCGCCGTCCACGCCGACGACCACCTCGCCCTCCGCCGCGTCCGGGTCGTCCGCACCGGCCCGGTCGTCCGTACCAGCCCGGACCAGGACGACGGGGCAGGCCGACCGGGCGGCGGTGCGCAGACCGACCGAGCCGACCAGCAGACCGGTGAACCCGCCGAGGCCGCGCGACCCCAGCACCAGCAGTTCCGCCCGCCCGCTCGCGGCGGCCAGCTCGTACGCCGGGTGCCCCGGCCGCACCTCGCAGGTGACGTCCAGTTCGGGCTCCGCGGCGGCGACCGCGTCGCAGATCTCGGCCACCCGGGCCGGCAGCGCCGCCTCCAGACCGAGGTCGCGCTCCAGGGCGTCGGTCTCCGACCCCGCCACGTGGACCATCCGCAGCACCAGACCCCGCCGACGGGCCTCGCGGGCGGCCCACCCGGTGGCCGCCGCGCTCTGCGCCGAACCGTCGATCCCCACCGTCACGTTGTGCAGCATCTCCGCGACCTCCCGGTCCCCGGCGGGCCGCGACACCGGTGTGCGCGGTCCCTTCCGGCCCTCAGCGTCCCGCCCCGGGGGCGGCCGGCCACAGGGACCGAGCAGCCCCATCCGCCCGCCGAAGGTCCCGGTCGGGGCGCGCCCTTCGGCCGCCCCCGGGCACCGGCGTCCGTCGTGATCGCGGGCGGGCGCGGGAGACCGAGGAGACCTCCGGGAGCGGGGCGACGGTGCCGGTCGGGGTGTTCGAGCCGGGCTGTCCGGCGGAGGGCGGCACCGGGTGGTGCGGTCGGCACCGCTGCCGCACCACTGCCGCACCGAGCCGCCGGCGCCGCCCGGCCGGGAGGGCGGTCGGTGTGCGGCGGGTCGGGCGGGCGTACGGGCGTACGGATCGTCAGGCGGTCAGGCGGTCAGGCGGTCAGGCGGGAACGTCCGGCAGCAGCCGGCCGGTGACGAGTTCGGGCCGGATCCGGATCGAGACCTGGCCCGCCGGCCGGGCGCCCGGCGGGGCCGGGTCGTCCCGGTGCGCGCCGTCCGCCGAGACGTCCGCCCGGCCGAGCACGGTCACGCTCCAGCCCGCCCCGTCCGCCTCGTCGACCTCACCCGCCTCGAACGCCACCAGGGCCCCGGAGACGGCCCGCACCAGCTCCGAACGGGCGGCGGCGCGCAGCAGCACGCTGCCGTCCCGCCCCAGCCGGTAGCGGACCGGCAGGACGGCCGGCAGCGCGCCGACCGTGTAGACCACCCGGCCGACCGAGGAGCCTGCCAGCAGACGCCGGCAGTGCCGATGGTCCAGCGGGACGTGCGCGGTGGGTGTGCGGTCGGATTCCATGCGTCCGATCGTGGGGGCCGGCGGCGCGCCGGACGAGGGCCGTTCGGTCCCCGCCCGGCCGGCCGGACGCCCCGGGGCCCCGGCCGGGACCCCCGGCCGCCCCAGGAGGGTCCTCCGGCCCTGCTCCCGGCCGTCCCGTCCGCGCAGGATCGACCTCACGGACACGGCGACGCCGTCGCGGTGTCCGTGTCCCGGCGTCTTCCGGAAAGGACGTTTCGATGAACCCGCTGCAGAGCCCGCCCGCCGTCGAGATCGACGTGACGACCCGTGGCGCGGTCTCCCTGGCCGCGCCCGACTACGCCCGCGCGAAGCTGGAGACCGTCCTCCGCCGGACCCACGAGCCCGTCCTCGCGGTCCGGGTGAAGCTCACCCAGGAGCCGCACCACTCGGTGGTGCGCCCCTCGGTCGCCCAGGCCGTCGTGGACCTCAACGGCCGCCCGGTCCGCGCCCAGGTGGCGGCGGCCACCATGCAGGAGGCCCTCGACCGGCTCCAGGACCGCCTCGGTGCCAAGCTCGCCAAGGCCCGGCAGCGCCACCACACCGCGGCCCGGGTCGACCGCTCCGGCGAGGACCACCGCCCGCAGCACGTCGAGCGGGCGGCGGCGGAGCGGCGGATCGTCCGGCACAAGACCTACGGCCTGGCCCGCCAGAGCGCCTGGTCGGCGGTGCTCGACCTGGAGGCGATGGACTACGCCTTCCACCTGTTCACCGACGCCGCGAGCGGCGCCGACAGCGTCGTCTACCGCACCGACGGCACCGGCCCGCACCGCCTCGCCTCCACCGGCGCCCCCGCCGACCCGGTCCCCGGACTGACCGTCAGCACGGCCGGCGTCCCGGAACTGACCCTCGACGGTGCGGTGGAACGCCTCGACCTCGCGGGCCTGCCCTTCGTCTTCTTCACCGACACGGCCACCGGCCGCGGAAACGTCCTCTACCACCGCTTCGACGGCCACTACGGCCTGATCACCCCGGCCCGGGACTGATCCGCCCGGCCGGGGCCGGCCCCGTCGAAACACGTTCGAGCGGTTGCCGCGGTGCGGCCGAAGCACGGCCGAAGTCCACCGGATACTCCCTGCGTTCAAGATCGTGGCCATGCGGAACGGCCCGGTGCCGTTCCTCCGCACATGGCCGCCCGGCCGCACGGCCGGCGGCGGACGAACGGGAGTCGCACATGCGCACGTGGATGAGCCGAAGGACGGCCGCCGTCCTGACGACGGGGGCCGTGGCGATCACGGGCCTGGTCACCGCCTTACCGGCACAGGCCGTCGTCGGGGGTACCGAGTCGACCCAGCCGTACTCGTTCATGGCCTCGCTCCAGTACGACGCGCCCCGCCCGGACGGACACCGGTGCGGGGCCGTGCTCATCGCTCCGCAGTGGGCGGTGACCGCGGGGCACTGCGCCAGCACCCCGACGGGCTCGAAGTCGGGCGTTCCCCGTGACTGGAAGGTCCGCGTCGGGTCGCTGGACGTCACCAACGGCGGCGAGGTCGCCGAGGTCGACGCGTTCTACCGCCGTACGGTCAAGTACGACCCCCCGGGCGAGGACATCGCGGTGCTGCACCTGCGCAACCCGGTGGCGGCCAAGCCCGTACGGCCGGCCGCCACCACGCCCGCGGTGGGGACGCCCGCCCGCATCCTCGGCTGGGGCCCGTCCTCGGCGGACTGCGACGACTTCGCCGACCCCGTGTGCTTCTCCAACAGACTGCGCGAAGCCGACACCGAGGTCGTGCCGCTCCAGGACTGCCTGGACGACACCGGGGCCCTCCCGCCCCTGTGCATCGGCCGCATCGATCCTCCGGTGGGGCCCGGGACGACGGACTCCGGAGGGCCTGCCCTGGTTCGCGAGGGCGACGAGTGGGTGCTGGCGGGAACGGTCGTCGGTGCCGGCAACAAGGACGCCAGTTTTCCCGGCCTGTACAACGATGTCGCGAAGAACTCCGCCTGGATCAACGGCATCGTGACCGGAACGGACGTGCCGCCGTTCGACCCGGTCCCGAACGTGGAGGGCACGGCCAAGGTGGGCGCCTGCCTGGGGTCCGTGGTGCGTCCCCCCACCGCGCGCCCCAAGGACCCGGCGCTGGTGCTGACCAACGGCCACTGCGTGCCGAGCGGCCGGCCCGCACCGGGGACGGCCCTGGTGGACCGGCCGGCCGATCTGAAGGACCCGGTCACCATCAACGACTCCGCCGGCTACCCCCGGACCAGCGCCCGCGCGACCCGGCTGGTGTACGCGACGATGTCGGGCACCGACATCGCGCTGTACCGGCTGGACAAGACCTACGCACAGCTGACCGCGGAGGGCGCGAAGGTCTTCCGGCTGTCCACCACCCCGATGCGCAGGGGCGACCGGCTGTCCATGGCCTACAACGTCAACCGTCCGTCGTGCACGGTGGAGGCCGTGGTGCCGCGCCTGCGGGAGGACGGCCACGAACAGGACCGCGCGGTGCGCTACGCCACCGGCGACGGCTGCGTCAGCAGGCCCGGCTACTCCGGCAGTGCGCTGCTGGCGCCGGACGGGGAGACCGTCGTGGGCATCCACAACACCCACAACCGCGACGGCGGGCAGTGCACCGACAACAACCCCTGCGAGGTCGCCCGGGACGGATCCGTGACCGCGGTGCAGGGCCGCAGCTACGGCCAGCAGGTCCATCGGATCGCCGCCTGCCTGACCGCGGGCTCGCGATTGAACCTGAACCGCCCGGGCTGCGCGCTGACCGGTGCCCCGGGAGCACCGCGCTAGACCGTCCCGGAGGAGGGACGGCCCTGCCGGGGGTGCCGGGCCGGTTCCCACCGGCCCGGCGCCCGTCGGCGCGCCCCGCGGCGGGCGGGTTCCTCAGTGGTGCCCGAGCCGTTCGTGGAGCTCCTCGGCGAACCGCGTGCGGTAGACGCCGTGGACGATGGCCGCGGGGGACCGGTAGCCCCGGTGCCGGGGGTCCGCGACCTCGTCGTCCCAGGGCGCCGGGTGGCCGGGCGGCGGCGGTGTCCTGCCCAGGTACAGCCGCGCGGCCTCGTCGAGCCGCAGCCTCCCCGTGCGCACCGCCTCCCAGAACCCGTGCCCCTGGGCGACCACCCAGGCGCAGAGGTCCTCGGTGTCGTCCTCGGACCAGCCGTCCCCGTCCACGCACACCCCGTCCGCGTAGTCGGCCAGCGACTCGGCCGCGCACTCGTGGGCGAGCGCGAACTCCTCCAGCACCTCGCGCGGCCGGGACCCCAGCCACGACTCCAGGGCGGTCAGCCGTGGACGGGTCGCCGCCAGCACCTCCCAGAACCACCCGGGAACGTCGTCCGCCTCCGTGCCCGGCTCCGCCTCCCGTGCCGTGTCCCGTGCCGCGTCCTGTTCCGCGTTCGATCCCACCCCGGCCCCCGTCTCCGCTCGTGACCGGGCCCGACCGTACCGCGGCGCGCCCCCGGGGCGCCGCCGGGCCCTCAGTACGGCAGCGGCCGGCCGGACGGCGTGCGCAGGTCCAGCGGCGGCCGGGGCCGCGGGCGTTCCGGGCGCTTGGCGATCCTGATCCGGTCCATCGTGGGCCACCTCCTCGGGGCTGACTCCACTCTCGCCCGGACCGGCGCCCCGCGCCCAGAGCCCACCGCCCCGTCCCGGCCGCCCGGACCGCGGTCCCGGGCGGCCGGGCCCGTCGGCCCACCGGCCGGGGACCGCAGGAGGCCCGGACGGTGCCGGCCGGCCCGCGTCGTCGCCGTGCCCGTCGTCGCCGGGAGCCCCGGACGCACCCGGACGCACCCGGACGCACCCGGACCCACCCGGACGCCCCCGGACGCCGCTGCCGTCCGGGGGCACCGGACCAGGCCGGCTTTCCACTCCCGGGCGCGGTCCGGGCCCGCCCGCGCGGAGCGGCTCTCCCTGTCCTCGACGACGAAGCCCTCGGGTCCGGCGACCACCTCGTGGCGGCGGCGGGCGATGCCGGGCGCGGCGCCGCCGCCTCTCCCGGCCCGGCCCCGCGGGCCGGGTCGGTGGCCTCCTCGTGCCCCTCGCGCCTCGCCTCCGCCGAGGCGATCGTCCGGCGGCCGGGCCCGGAGGACGGGCCGTGCACGCGGGTCGGGCCGTCCGCCGCGCGGACGTCCTCCGCGACGGCCTCGGCGATCTCCCGGGTGCTGCCGTACGTGCTCCCGCAGACGATCACGGTGTGCACGGGCAGCCCCTTCCCGCCGCCGCCCGGGGTTCCGTCACCCCCGGGTGTCGCGCGCCGGAAGGGCCCGGCGCGGGCCGTTCGGTCCGCGCCGTCCGTTGGACGGAGCCTTCGCCGCTCCGGGGCGACCGCCCGGGGGCGCGTCGTGCCGCGATCGTCCGGCCGGGGACGCCGCCGGCTCCCGCGCCGAGCCGGGGGCGACCCGGCTGCGCCTCCACCGCCGGGCGCGGGCTGTCAGCCGTGCGGCACGACGGCGACCGGGCAGCCGACGTGGTGGACGGCGGCGTGTGCCACCGGTCCCAGGTGCGTGCCGAGCGGCCACCGCCGCGCGTACCGGCCCACCACGACCAGGGCGGCCGTCGCCGCGGCGCCGACCAGCGCGTCGGGCGGCGGGGCGTGCACCAGGGCGGCCGTGACCTCGACCTCCGGTCGGCGGTCGCGCCAGGCCCGCAGGAGGGCGTCCAGCCGGTCCCGGTCGACGGCCGACAGGTCCCGGGCGGCGCCGTCGACCGCGGCGGGACCCATGTACTCGCCGGCGACCGGCGGCTCCCAGCCGTGGACGATCCGCAGCGGCGCCGAGCGCAGGGCGGCCGCCTCGAAGGCGAAGGCGAGGAGTTCCTCGCACGGGCGCCGCAGGTCGACGCCGACCACGACGTCCCGGGCCCGCGCGTCCGGGGCCGCTCCCTTCCCGCCCTCCCCGGTAGGCGGGGCGTCCCACCCCGCGCGCACCAGCACCACCGGGCAGGCCGCCCGGCGCAGCACCTGGTGGCCGACCGATCCGACCAGGAAGCCGTGCACGGTGCCCAGCCCCCGGGAGCCGAGCACCAGCAGGGCGGCCGTGCGCGCGGCCCCCTCCAGGGCCTCGACCGGGTCCTGGTGGACATGGGCCGAGGTCACCTCGATCCCGGCGCACTCCGCCCGCAGCTCCGCCTCCCGGCCGGCCAGCCGCTCCCGGTCGGCGCTGATCACCTCGTCACTGCCGACCACGTCGGTCCGCGGCCAGGGCCACGCCTCCAGCAGTGCCAGCGGCAGCCGCCGCAGGGCCGCCTCGCGCGCCGCCCAGCCGGTGGCGGCGAGGCTCTCGGGCGAGCCGTCGAACCCGACGGCCACGGGGGCGGCGCCCCGTCCGCCGTCCCGGCCGGCGGGCCCCCCGTCCTCCCCGGGCCCGCCCCCGGGGCCCGTGTCCGGTGCGTTCATGTCGGCCTCCCGGGAATCGGTGACGTCAGTTCCGGTGCTCCGGCGGCACCGGGACGGTGACGACCGGACAGCGGGCCCGGCGCAGCAGCCCGTGCGGCACCGAGCCCAGCCGCATGCCGGTGAAGCCGCCACCGCCCCGCCGCCCGACCACGACCGCGAGCGCCCGCTCCGACACCCGCGCCAGCTCCTCCACGGGATGGCCGCGCACCACCTCGTGGGTGAGCCGCACCCCGGGGTGCTCGGCCAGTGCGTCGGCGGTGCTCGCCACCAGCAGCCGCCGGATCTCCTCCTCGACGGCGGGCGGGTCGATCCGGGCGAAGGGGATGCGCCGCCGCACCCGGACGGCGTGCAGCACGGCCTGCCGCCGCGCGGCGAGGTCGGCGGCGAAGCGGACGGCGGCCGCCGAGGCCGCGCTGCCGTCCACGCCGACCACGACGGACGGCGGGTCCTGCTCGGGATGCTCCGGCCCGCCGACCACCACCACCGGGCAGTGCGCCTGGGCGCTCACCGGGACGGTCACCGAGGAGAGGCTCAGCGTCTCTTCGAGCCGGCCCAGACGTCTGGTCCCGAGCACGATCAGCGAGGCGTGCGCGGACTCCCGGCAGAGCGCCGGGGCCGCGACGTCCTCCGCGACCACCGTGGTCACCTTCAGCCCGGGATGCCGCTCGCGGGCCGCGGACTCGGCCGCGGCGATCGCCTCGTCGGCCTGTGCGCGCAGTTCCGCGTGGTAGCGGCCGGTGTCGAGCGGACGGAACTCGCGGGTCAGCGAGGGGACCGCGTGGACCAGCCGCAGCGGGAGCCCGCGGCGGTCGGCCTCGTCGGCGGCCCAGGCGGTGGCCAGGGGCGCGGGCTCGCTGTCCACCCCGAGGACGATCGGCCCGGGCCCGTGGCCGGGGGACATGGGTGTCATGGCTCCTCCACACGGTCCGGCCCGACCTGAGCCGTCCCGTACCTCCATGGCACCACCACCGGACCGTACCGGCAGGGCCGGACGGCCCGGGTGACGGGCCCGGCCGGCCCTGGGACGGCGGCCGGCGGGCCGCGAGACTGGGCGCACGGCCGACGACCGACGGCCCGCCCCGAGGAGGTCGCCATGCCCGCCCAGCAGCATCCGGCCGCGCACCCGCCGTTCGGCGGACACGTCCGCCGGGCCTTCGGCCGGGACCGCAACCCGCTCTGCCGCCCGGTCGACCGGGCCCGCAGCCGGCTCGTCCTCGCGGTGCCGGTCGTCCTCGCCGTCCTGTTGGCCGTGTGCGCGGCCACGGCGGTGCTGGTGTTCCGCGCGGAGTCGCAGGCCGAACGGGAGGCCGCCCGCCGGCGGCACACGGTCACCGCGGTCACTGCCGGCCCGGCCCGCACGGACCTGCGGGCCGGCAGCGTCCGGGCCCACGCGGAGGCGCGCTGGACCGGCCCGGAGGGGACCGGCAGCGGCCGGATCGAGGTCCCGCCGGGGACCGCCGAGGGCACCTCGGTGCCGCTGCGCCTGGACGACCGCGGCGTCCCCGTCGCCGCCGCCCGGGACACCGCGGCCCTGCTGACCGAGGCCGGACTGGCCGCCTTCGCCGCCGCCGTCGCGTTCGGCACCGTGGCGGTCGGAGCCTTCACGCTGCGCCACCGTGCCCTGGACCGGCGGGCGGTCGTCGGCTGGGAGCCCGGCTGGGAGCGGGTGGAGCCGGTCTGGTCGCGGCGCCGCTGAGCCCGCCGTGCATCGTGGGGCCCGGCCTGCGGCGCCGAGGGCCCGCGGGCGAGCGGGCGGGAACGGTTTCGGTCGCGACGGCGGCCGACGGGCCCGCTCCACCCCGCTGCCGGGACGGGGCGGAGCAGCCGGTGGCCTTCGGCTCGGCGGATGAGCCCGCGACGTGGTGTCGGGACGATCCCGGTCCGGCCGGCCCCGCCTCCGGCAGCGCGCCGGCGCGGAACAGGGCCGAACGGCCCACGCCGCTCGCCCGCCGGACCGGCGCCGGGGATGCTGCCAGGGCGGGACGCGGGAGGGGAGCGCGGAACGGCACCGCCGGTCCGCCGCCCGGGCACCACCCGGGGCGTCCGGGAGGAGGACCCGGGCGACGAAGGCTCCGACCTCCCACGGACCGAGGCCGCCGAGAGCCGAGCATCCCAGGAGCCGAGTCATGAACCGCACCCCCGACCTCGACGCCGTCCGGCGGGCCGACACCGCGGAGGTGGCCCGCCGGATCGCCGAGCGCCGAGACCAGCTGGGCCTGGACGACCGGGCCCTGGCCAACCAGGCGGCGATGGCCCCCGCCTACCTCCGGCACCTGCTGGAGGTGGGCCCGGCCTTCGACGCCGCCGGTTTCGCCCGGATCGCGGCCGTGCTCGGCATGACCTGGAACGAGTTGCTGGAGGGGCGGCAGGACGCTCCGCCCGGGCAGTCGCAGCCCTCGGCGGACGCGCGGCCGCTGCTGATGCACCTCACCGAGCCAGAGTGCTGGGACCTGCTCGGCACCCACGGCATCGGCCGGGTGGGGCTGCCGGCGACGCCGGCGCCGGCCGTCTACCCGGTGAACTACCTCGTCGACAGCCGGACGATCGTGTACCACACCTCCCCCCGCGGCGCGGCCGCGGCGCCGGACGGCTCACCGGTCTCCTTCCAGACCGACCAGATCGACGAGCACCTGAGCGCCGGCTGGAGCGTGCTGATGCACGGCACCGCCCACCACGTCGACGACCCGGACGAGGAGCGGCGGCTGGCCACCCTTCCCGGCGCGGTCCCGTGGGCCGGCGGCGACCGCCCGCTCTGGATCCGGATCCGCCCGGACGAGGTGACCGGCCGCCGCATCGGCAGCGGCTGACCCCGTCCGGGCGAAGGCGACCGTCCGACCGGTCCGCGGGTCCCGGGCCGGAGAGGGCTGCGGTCGTGCCTCCGGGCTCGCGCCGGAGCGGCCCCGGGTGGTTCGGCCGGTTCGGCGCGCGGTGCAGCGCACCTCGTCCGCGCACCTCGTCCGCGCACCTCGTCCGCGCACCTTGTCCGCGCACCTTGTCCGCGCACCGGCCCGCCCGCCGCCCGGCGCGGCGGGGGACGTGGCGGGACCGGGTGCGGGGGTCAGCTGGGAGCGGTCCAGGTCATGCCGCAGCGGCCGGGCGGCATCCAGAGGAATCCGATGTTGCGGATCTCGCGCTGGGCCACGGGGTCCTTGCAGATCCAGCCGTTCGGGCCGAAGACGGCGCGCAGGGCGTTCCCCTGTGCGGTGCTCGCCGCCCAGTCCTGTGGCCGGACGACCGTGGACAGCGGGTACCCGAAGGCGGTGTTGACGAAGATGATGTTCGGGACGTAGGGCAGCTCGACCTCCGACTCGGGGCGTGCCAGGGGCGCGATGCCGTTGATGTCGCGGAGGACGTACTGGCCGGGCGCGCTGCCGGGGCGGGAGTACCCCTTGTAGGTCTGGGCGAGATGGCGGGCGACGGAGTAGGGGACGATCGCGTTCGGGCCGTTCAGCAGCGGATCGGTGCCGTCGTTCTCCCCCGGGACGGTGCCGACGCAGGGCCCGACCTCGTCCGTGTTGAAGATGCCCAGAGCGGCGAGGAACAGCGCGCGGAGGTCCGAGCCGGGAGGCGGCAGGAACGGGCGGATGGTCGAGGGAAGGGGAGCGGAGGGGTTGAACGCCCCCCAGTCGGTGCTGAAGCACTTGTAGATGTTGGCCAGTTGCTGCGTGGTGAGATTGCGGGGCGCGTTGCCGTTCAGCGGTGCGGCCCAGGTGAGGGCGTCCCGGGCCATCGGGAGGAACACCGCAGGCCGGTCGTTCGACCGCGGCCGGCGGGCGCTGCGGGCGAAGTCGAGGGTGGCGGTGGTGGTGTTCGCGAGGGCGGTGATGCCGGCGTCGCCGTACCGGGGACGTGCGATGGCGGCCGCGCCGAGTTTGGGGGTGATGGGAGAAGACCCGTCGGAGCCCCAGCTGTGGAAGCGGAACGACCTGGTGTCCCCGGCGGCGGTGAGGGAGGCGTCGTACGCGGTGGCGAACCGGGTGTAGAGGTCCTGGTCGACGTCCGCGCCCACTCCGACGAGGGAGTTCACGATCGGCGTCGTCGGGGGGTCGGTGGCGGCCGCGACACCCGTGCCGAGAAGGGGCGCGGCGGTGACCGCGAGGGCCGCGGCCAGCCTGGCGAGGATCCGGAGCATGATTCGAACTGCCCTTCAGAGGTGAGGAGTTGGTATCGGACAGCCATCCTCGGCACCCCGTCCGGTCGTTCGGAAGCCCCGGTCTCCCCGCCGTCCGCGCGGGCTCGGTGCCGCCCCGCAGGCCATCGCGGTCCGGCTGTCCGCAGCGCGCCCGCCCGTTCCGGCGGCGGCCTTCCACCGGCTACCCCGCGGCCGCCGGGCCGCCATCGGTCGGCGTCCGCCACCCTGCGGCTTGCGCAGATAGAGTGCGTGTGCAAATATTGCGGAGGTCGGGCAGTTCTGTCGCCCGCAGGAAGACCACCCAGAAGGACCTCGCCATGCAGATCACCCGATCCGGCCATGCCCGCCCCGAATCCGTCGCGGGCGAGGAGCGGACCTGTCCTCCGGCGGGGCCGGGGACGTGGGCGGCCGCCGTGGTCATCTGTCTGCTCGCCGGTGCCGGTCCGATCATCGGTTTCCTGAGCTTCTCGCACTGACCCGGCCCGCCCTGGCCGACCCGGCTGACCCCGGCCCGCTCCGGCCCGCCGGGGCTCAGTCCTCCGTGTGCTCCAGCAGTGCCTCCTCGAAGTCCAGCCGCCGCACCAGCCGGCGCAGCAGCTCGTCGTCCATCCGCCCCGCGTCGCGCTGCGCGACCAGGGCGATCCGCTCGGCGTCGAGGGTCTCCCGCGCCAGCCTGCGGTAGGCGGCGTCGACCGACTCGCCCGTCTCCTCGTGGACGGGCGAGCCCATCCGCTCCCAGACGCCGTTGCGGCGGCGCTCCATCAGTCGGCGCAGCCTGGTCTCCATCGCCTCCGGGATCCGGTTGCGCGGGTCCTCCAGCAACTCGTCCAGCCGGTCCTCCGCCGCCCGCGAGGCCTCGTACTGCGCCTGCGCCTCCCGCAGGGTCTCGGTGGCCGGGTCCGGCGGGGGCAGCGGCAGGCGCCGCACCAGGGCCGGCAGCGTCAGGCCCTGGATCAGCAGGGTGCCGATCACCAGCGCGAAGACCAGGAAGAGCACCAGGTCGCGCTGGGGGAAGGGAGCGCCGTCATGGGTGCTCTCGGGGATCGAGAAGGCGACGGCCAGCGAGACCACGCCCCGCATCCCGGCCCAGGCGAGCACGACGGGCCGCGTCCACGAGGGGCGCCCCTCCCGCTCCCGGATGCGCCGGCTGAGCAGGCCCGGCAGGTAGGCCGCCGGCCAGGACCAGGCGAACCGCAGCGCGATCAGCGCGACCAGCAGCACCGACGTCCACAGTGCCAGCTCCCCGGCCGAGTAGCCGCTCAGCCGGCCGGCCACGACGGGAAGCTGCAGGCCGATCAGGGCGAAGACGGTGGACTCCAGGATGAACGAGACCATCCGCCAGACCGCCTCCTCCTGGAGGCGCAGCGCGAAGTCGACACAGTTGGCGTAGTGGCCGAGGTAGAGGCCGACGAGCACCACCGCGATCACGCCCGAGGCGTGGATCGCCTCCGCCGCCGCGTAGGCCGCGAACGGGACCAGCAGCGAGAAGGTGTTGTTCAGCAGCGGGTCGCTGATCCGTACCCGCAGCCGCTGCAGCGGCCACATCAGCACGAGTCCCACCGCGGTTCCGCCCAGTGCGGCGAGCAGGAACTCGCCCACCGCGCTGCCGAAGGAGAACCCCTCGCCGACCGCCGCCGCGACCGCGACCCGGTAGCCCGTGATCGCGGTCGCGTCGTTGACCAGGCTCTCGCCCTGGAGGATCGAGACCAGTTGCGGGGGCAGTCCGACCCGCCGGGCGATCGCCGTCGCCGCGACCGCGTCCGGCGGGGCGATCACCGCGCCGAGCACGAAGGCCACCGTCAGCGGCATCTCCGGGATCAGCGCGTGGGCGACCAGGCCCATGGCCGCCGTGCTGAACAGCACGTAGCCGACCGAGTACAGCACCACCGGCCGCAGGTTCGCCCGGAGGCTGGTGTACGAGGCGTCCTGGGCGGCGGTGTACAGCAGTGGCGGCAGCACCAGGGGCAGCACGATCCCGGGGTCGAGCGAGTAGTGCGGGACCCCGGGCAGCTCGGAGGCGAGCAGACCGGCCACCACCAGGAGCAGCGGCGCGGAGAGCCGGTAGCGGCGGGCGGCGCCCGCCACCACGGCGCTGCCCGCCACCAGGAGGAACAGGACACCGGGGCTGCTCAGGGACATGGCGACACAGAAGCACAGGAACCGGACGGCTGCTCGTACCCTGAGGGCCATGTCTCCCTCCCGCCCCTGCGGCCACGCCGCCGAGCTGCCGGACCCCGAGCCGGCGCCGCTCACCACCACCTGCCCGCACTGCGAGGAGATCGGTCAGCGGCCGGTCGCCCTGCGCCTCTGTCTGTTCTGCGGCCATGTCGGCTGCTGCGAGTCCACGCCCGGGTACTGGTCGGCCGAGCACCACCGGCGCACCGGTCACCCGGTGATGCGCAGCTTCGAGCCGGGGGAGGCCTGGCGGTGGTGCTTCGAGGACCAGCGCCTGGTCTGACCGGGTGCGGGGCGGGGGCGGGCGTGCGCCGGGCCGGGATGCGGACCGGGCTCTTGCATTAGAGCGCGTCTGCAACTATTGTCTACACATGTAAGACGCGTTCGCATCTAGATGCGGCGCCCGTCCGCCGGTGTTTCACTGAGTGCGGCTCCCGTGGTGGAGTCGCCGCACTCGCGGGCGATCACCCCTCACTCCCCCGTAAAGGCACCACCATGTCCCTGAAGAAGATCCTTCCCGGCAAGCTCGGCTTCGGTACCGCTCCGCTGGGCAACATGTTCCGCGCGATCCCCGACACCGAGGCAGCCGCCACCGTCGAGGCCGCCTGGCAGCAGGGCATCCGCTACTACGACACCGCCCCCTTCTACGGCGCCGGCCTC
>NZ_JBHJRC010000130.1:0-21562 GCF_042261735.1 Kitasatospora sp. NPDC056327
GCCCCCCGAGGGGGCGCCCGCCCTTCCGTCCGTCCGCGGGTCCGGCCGGACTCGGCCGGACGGCCTAGATGATCAGGCTGAGCGGCATGATCAGGGCTATCGCGACCACCGAGATCACCGTCTCCATCACCGACCAGGACTTCAGGGTCTGGCCGACGCTCATCCCGAAGTACTCCTTCACCAGCCAGAAGCCGGCGTCGTTGACGTGCGACAGGAACAGCGAGCCGGCGCCGATGGCCAGCACCAGCAGGGCCGCGTGGGTGGACGACATGTCGGCCGCCAGCGGAGCGACGATGCCGGCCGCGGTGATGGTGGCGACCGTGGCCGAGCCGGTGGCCAGCCGGATCAGCACCGCGATCAGCCAGCCGAGCAGCAGCGCCGAGATGTGCCACTTGGACGACCACTCGCTGACCGCGTTGCCGACGCCGACGTCGATGAGGGTCTGCTTGAAGCCGCCGCCCGCGCCGACGATGAAGACGATGCCGGCGATCGGGCCGAGCGAGCGGCCGACCGTGTCGGAGATCCGGTTCCGGTCGAAGCCCGCCGCCCGGCCGAGGGTGACCATGCCGAGCAGGGTCGCGGCGAGCAGGGCGATCAGCGGGGAGCCGATGAAGTCGAACACCCGCTGCGGCATCGCCTTCGGGTCGTCGATCAGGACGTCGGCCAGCGCCTTGCCGAGCATCAGCACGACCGGCAGCAGGATGGTCACCAGCACCGCGCCGAAGGACGGGGCCCGCCCGGACCGGGCCGCGCCGCCCGCCGTGGTCCCGTCCTCCGCGGCGGTCGCCGCCGGGATCTCCAGCGGGCCGACCCAGCGCTCGGCGACACGGGCGAACAGCGGGCCCGCGATGATCAGCGTCGGCACCGCGATCAGCAGACCGAGCGCCAGGGTGATGCCGAGGTCCGCCTTGAGGGCGTCGACCGCGACCAGCGGACCGGGGTGCGGGGGCACCAGGCCGTGCAGCACCGAGAGGCCGGCCAGCGCCGGGATGCCGACCCGCATCAGCGGGACGTTGCCGCGGCGGGCCACCAGCAGCACGATCGGGACCAGCAGCACCACGCCGACCTCGAAGAACAGCGGCAGGCCGAGCACGGCCGCGATCAGCGCCATCGCCCAGGGCAGCGCCCTCTTCCCGGAGCGGGCGAGCACGGTGTCCGCGATGATGTTCGCCCCGCCGGAGTCGGCGAGCAGCTTGCCGAGCATCGCGCCCAGGCCGATCAGCAGGCCGACGCCGGCGACGGTGGAGCCGAAGCCGGTGGAGAAGCTGGTGAGCAGCTTGTCGAACGGCACGCCCGCGACGGCGGCCAGCACGCCGGAGCCGAGGATCAGGGCGAGGAACGGGTGCAGCTTGAGCCTGGTGATCAGCAGCACGATGGCGGCGATGCCGAGCAGGACGGCGAGCAGCAGCCGGGCGTCGCTGCCGGTGTGCGGCAGGGCCGGTGGGGCGGCCGCGAGCACGGTGAGGGTGGGGGTCACGCGAGGTCTCCATTGACGGGCCGCAGCAGGGCGGCGGCCTTCTCGACGAGTTCTTCGGGGGTCGGCCCGACGTCCAGCACGGCGCCGCGCTCGTCGGGGCCGAGCGGTTCCAGGGCGGCGTACTGCGAGCCGAGCAGCGACGGGGGCATGAAGTGGCCGGTGCGGTGCGAGAGCCGGTCCTCGACCAGCTCGGTCCGGCCGCTGAGGTGCAGGAACCAGGCGTCCGGGTCGGCCTCGCGCAGCAGGTCGCGGTAGCCGCGCTTCAGCGCCGAGCAGGTCACCACGCCGCCGGTGCCGGCCTCGCCGTGCTCCCTGAGCCAGGCGCCGATGGCACGCAGCCAGGGCTCGCGGTCGAGGTCGTCCAGCGGTACGCCGGCCGACATCTTGGCGATGTTGGCGGGCGGGTGGAAGTCGTCCGCCTCGGCGAAGGGGAGGCCGAGGCGGTCGGCCAGGAGGCGGGCCAGGGTGGTCTTGCCGACACCGGAGACGCCCATCACCACGATGGTGGGGGGTACCCGGGGGGTGTCGTGGTTCTCGACGCTGAGACCCATGGTGGTGCTCCTTCGTTGCCTGGCCGCCACTATCGCCTCAAAGATATGACGTATTCAAGTGGCGGAAACCAAATCGTCATACTTTTATTCCGGCCGAGCGGGCCCCTCCCGACTACCCCGATCGAGCCGTCCCGATCATCCGGAGCGGAGGTGGCGGCCGGACGGCCGGACGGTCCGGACAGGTGATCGGGACGGGCCCGGGGACAGGTGGTCGGGACGGGTGGCGGCAGCGGGGGCGGCGGCGCCGGGCCGGGGGCGGACGTCTAGGCTGGCGGGATGGAGATCCAGGGCCTGCCCGGCCGACTGCTCGCCGAACTGGGGCCGGCCATCGCGTCCGGAGAACTCCCCGAGGGCACGGTGCTGCGCGCCGAGGAGCTGGAGGAGCGGTTCGGCGTCTCCCGGACGGTGGTCCGCGAGGCGGTCCGAGTCCTGGAGGGGATGCACCTGGTGGCCTCCCGCCGCCGGGTCGGCATCACCGTGCAGCCCCGGTCGGACTGGGACGTCTTCGACCCGCTGGTGATCCGCTGGCGACTGGCCGGCGCCGACCGTTCCGCGCAGCTGCGCTCGCTGGGCTCGCTGCGGCTCGCCGTGGAACCCGCCGCCGCCGCGCTCGCCGCACGGCACGCCACCGACGACGAGCGGCGCCGACTGAGCGCGCTCGCGGTCGAGTTGACGATGACCGCGCGCGCCGCCGACCTGGAGACCTTCCTGCGGCACGACATCGACTTCCACGCCACGGTGCTGCGCGCCTCGCGCAACGAGATGTTCGCCCACCTCAAGGACACCGTCGGTGCGGTGCTCACCGGCCGGACCGAGTACCATCTGATGCCCCATCAGCCCGAGCCCTACGCGATCCGGCTGCACCGGGAGGTCGCCGAGGCGGTCTGCGCGGGGGATCCCGAGCGGGCCGAGCAGGCGATGCGGACCATCGTCGAAGGGGCGCTCGCCGAACTGAACGACCAGCTCGGCTGAACGACCGGCTCCACCGAACCACCGGATCGGCTGAACGACCGGCTCGGCCGCGGCCCCGGAACGACCCGTCAACCCGGCGGGGCGGGGCAGGCGTTCGGCGCCCGTTCGGGCCGATCCGGGCGCGGATCACACGATTTGGTGTCGATTCGGGGGATTCGCGCGCATAGTCCGGGTACGACAGGGCAGAGTGGACGCGGGGGCTCGTCCGCGGCGCCCGCCCCACCCGTGTCCGCCGTTCCGCCGCCTGCCCGCGCCTGGGGGTCGCCCGATGCCAACCGCCCGTCGTCGCCGCCGTCTTCCCGACGAAGTGCGGACGGCCGTCGTCCGCGCGGTGCTCTGCCTCTCCTTCACCATGGTGGGCATCGTGGTGGCGGTCCTCTCCTCCTACGCCGACAGCTGGCTGATGACGCCCGCTCTGATGGCGATGGGGGTCGGGGTGTTCGGGACGATGTGGTGCCTGCTGGAGATCCTGATCTCCCGCCAGGTCGCCGCCCAGCGGATGCGCGCGCCCAACTCGGCCTCCCCGATGGCCGGCAGCCGGGCACCGGTGCGCCACCCGCAGCAGCAGCCACCGCGGCCCCGGCAGGCCCGACCCCCGCAGCCGTACCCGCAGTCCTACCCTCCGCCGTACCCGCACCCGGGCGGGCAGCCGCAGCAGCGTCCCCAACAGGCCCACCAGCAGCAGCCCCACCAGCCCCCGGCCGGGCCGCCCCACCCGGGCGGTCCGGCGCCGCGTCAGGCGGGGCTGACGACCCGGTAGTGGGTGGTCGTCCGGCGGTCGCCGTCCAGGACGTGGAAGGCCAGCAGCGGCGGCTGGTCGAAGGCGATGCCGGGCCCGCCCTCGCAGGGCAGCATGACGGTGGAGACCACCCCCGGCGCGACCAGCAGCGGCAGCCCCGCGAAGGTGGTCGCCGCGGCCGTGTGCGCGTGACCGCAGAGCAGCGCGGCCACCCGGGGGTGCCGGCGCAGCACCTCCGCCAGCCGCACCGCGCCGAACTGGCGGATCCGGTCGACCAGCGGCAGGTGCAGTTCGGCCGGCGGATGGTGGAAGGCCACCAGGGCGGGCAGTTCGGTGCGCCCGGAGCCGAGTTCGGCGTCCAGCCAGTCGAGTGTGGCGTCGTCCAGCAGGCCCTCGTCCCGCCCGGGTACCGAGGAGTCGAGCATCAGCACGTCGGCGCGGGGCAGCCGGTGCAGCCGGTTGACCGGCTCCTCCCCCGGTGCCTCGCCGAGCAGCACCTCGCGGTAGGAGGGGCGGCGGTCGTGGTTGCCGGGGCACAGCAGCACCGGGTGCCGGGAGGCCAGTACCTCGGCGACCTGCCGGTACTCCTCGGCCAGGCCGTGGTCGGCGAGGTCCCCGGTGACCAGCACGGCGTCCAGCGGGCCGGGCAGGGCGTCGAGGTACGCCATCACCTGCCCGGCCCGCCGCCGGGCCCGCTCGCCGCCGTCCCCGCGGTGGACCTGGCCGAGGTGGATGTCACTGAGATGAGCGATCGTCAGCATGGGCACCCGCCCCACGCTACGGCCATCACGGCTGGGCGGGAACCTCCGCCGGCCGCTTGAACATCCGGGTCGCGGTGATCTCGCCGTGGATGGCCGGGCCGTCCGGGTCCTGGGGGGCCGGCAGTCCCGGCCGCAGGTGCTCCTCCACCGAGATGTACTTGAGGCCGGCCCGCAGGTCGGCGTCGTTGCGCAGCCGGATGACCAGCGGGAACTCGGCGAGCGCGGTGGTGTCGAACAGGCCGGTGGTGTAGATCAGCTGGACGCCGAGCGCGTCGGCCACCGCGCGCTGGAGCTCCAGCAGGTAGGTGGCGTTGGCCCGGCCGATCGGGTTGTCCAGGAACAGCGTCCCCGCGTGCCGCAGCTGGGACTGCCCGCGGTCGTTGGCGCGCAGCGCGGCCATCGTGCAGTAGAGCGCGATGGCGGCGGTGAGCAGCTGGCCGCCGGAGAAGACGTCCGACATCTGGCCGACGCCGACCCGCTCGGCGCGCAGCACCGCGTCCGGCTTGAGGATCTCGACGGAGACGCCCTTGGGCCCGATCGCGGCGGCGACACCGCGCAGCAGCAGGGACATGCCGTCGCGGCGCAGGTCGCTGTTCTTGCGCACGGCGGCCCGGGTGGCCTCGTCGATGACCTCGCCGAGCCGCTCGACCAGGGTGGCGTGGTCCGGGTCCTCGAAGCGGATCCGCAGGAACTCCTGGCCGGACCACTCCCCCAGGCCCTCGGGCAGGCGGGAGAGCCGCTGGGCGGCGCGCAGGGTCGCCAGCGAGGACTCCACCAGGCCGCGCAGCCGGTCCACGATCGAGCCGCGGTTGCGCTCCAGCTGGGCGAGCTCGTCGGTGAGCACGCGCAGCCGGGGGGCGAAGGCGGCGGCCCAGTTGACGGCGTGGTCGGGCAGCGCGGAGGCGGGCAGCTCGCGGATCTGCTGGCGGGCCGGGGTGCGGACGGCCTCGTAGCGGGCGGCGTTGGCGTGCCGGACGAGGGCGTCCGAGGCGTCGCGGACGGCGAGTTCGGCGGAGGACAGCTCACCGGCGGCGGTGCGCAGGGTGCGGCGGGCCTCGGCGGAGGCGGTACGGGCCTCGGCGAGCGCGCCGAGGTAGGGCTCGGCCGGCGCCTCGGACTCGTCCTGCTGCTCGCGCAGACCGTCGCGGAGCTGGCCGGCGAGTTCGTCGAAGTCGGCGGCGGCGGCCTGGGCGGTGTCCAGCGTGCGCTGGAGGTCGGCGTGCGCGGTGCGGGCGGTGTCGACGGCCTCGCGCCGTTCGGCGAGCCGGCCGGTGGCGGTGCGCAGCAGGGCCTGGGCGTGCTCGGGGTCGGTGGGGACGAGGTCCTCGGGCAGCTCGGTGTGCGCCTCGCCGTCGGCGGGGGCGGAGCGTTCGGCCTCGCCGCGCAGCCGGCCGAGCTGCTCGCTGGCGGCGGCGGCGCGGGTCTCGATGGTGGCGACCAGCTCCTCGGCGCGGGCGGCGGCGGCCTGGCGGGCCGGGCCGTCGGCGCCGTCGGGGCTGTTGAGCAGTTCCTCGGCGCGGGTGCGCACCTTGTTGGTGAGGCGGTCGAGTTCGGCCGCGGCGCCGGCCTCGTCGCCCTCGGCGCGGGCCTGTTCGGCGCGCAGGTCGGCGCCGACCCCGACCTTCTCGTAGAGCTGGGAGGCGGAGCGGTAGGCCTCGCGCAGTTCGGGCAGCGCGGCCCGGGGGGCCGCTCCGGCGGGCTCGTCGGCCTGCTCGGCGGCGGGGATCTCGGCGCGTTCGGCGCGCAGGGCGCGACCGGTGCGGCGGGCGTCGTCGGCGGCGCGCTGGGCGGCGCGGCGGTCCTCGTCGCAGGTGCGGGCGCGCTCGGCGCAGCCGGCCTGGCGGCGGTCGCACTCGGCGGCGTCCTCGGTGAGTTCGCGCCGGCGGCGGCTCCAGTTGGCGCGTTCGCGCAGCCGGAAGGCCAGGCCGGAAAGGGCGTCGGCCCGGCGGCGGGCGCGCTGGGCGGTCTCCCGGTGCTCCTCGTGGGCGGAGACCGCGGCGGCGTGGTCGGCCTCGGCCTCGTCGTGGTCGGCGCGCAGGGTGGCCAGGGCGGCGGCGGACTGCTCGGCGTGTTCGCGGGCGGCCCCGGCGGCGGCGGCGAGTTCGGCGAGGGTGCCGGGCGGGCAGCTGGCGTGCCAGGAGGCGAGGCGGGCGGCGAGCGCGCGGTCGCCGCCGAGGCGGGCGGCGAGTTCGCGGATGTGCTCCTCGCGGGCGGTGGCGCGGGCGCGCAGTTCACGGCGCTCGTCGTCGGCGGCGGACTCGTCGTGCATGGCCGGGTTCGGCGGCACCAGGAAGAACGCGGGCTGCTCGGTGATCGGGGCGATCAGCGAGGCGGCGGCGCCGACGGCGACGGTGGAGCGGGGCAGCAGGGCGGCGGCGGCGAGGGCCTCCCGCGCCCGGTCGAGGGAGTTCGGGTCGGTGACGACCACGCCGTCGACGAGCTCGGGGCGGGCGGCGAGGATCGCCTCGTGGTCGGCCGGGTCGACGGACTGGGCGAGGTAGCGCCAGCCGGGCAGGGCGGGGATGCCGTGCTCGGCGAGGTACTCGACGGTGGCGAGGACGTCGGGGCCGGGCGGCAGCAGGCCGCCGTCGCCGAGCGCGGCGAGGATCCGGGAGTCGTCGGCGGCGGCGGTGCGCAGGTCGAACAGGGTGCGTTCGGCGGTGGCGATGGCCTCGTCGAGGAGTTCCCGCAGGTACTCGGCGCTGCGGTCGAGGACGGCGGGGGTGAGGAAGCCGGCGTCCTCCTCGGCGCCCGACCCGTCCTCGTTCCACTCGGTGGGTGCGGGGGTCAGGGAGAGCAGGTCGGCGAGCCGCGGCTCGGTGGCGAGCAGCGCGGCGGTGCGCTGCTCGGCGGCGAGCGCCCGGGCGGCGGCCTTGCGGGCGTCGGTGGCGCGGGCGGCGGCGAGTTCGGCACGGCCGGTCGCGGCGGCGGACTCGCGCAGCCGGGCGGCGGCGGACTCCGCGGCGGTGCGGGCCTGGGCGAGCGCGGCTCCGGCGGCCTTCTCGACGTCGGCCGCGTGCAGGGCGGCGCGGGCCGGGTCGACGTCGCCGTCGGTGTCGATGAAGCCGGCCTCGACGGCGGCGGCGGTCTCCTGCTCGACCTCGGCGAGGCGCTGGCGCAGGTGCTCGGCCTCGCTGCGGGCCTTCTGGGCGGCGGTGGCGGCCTCGGTGGCGTCGGTCTGGGCCCGGCCGCCGTCGGCCTGGAGTTCGGCGGCGCGCTGCTCCTCGGTGTCGGCGCGCTCCTCGGCGGCCGCGGCGGCGCTCTCCAGGGCGCGGGCCAGGGCGGTCGCGGCGCGGGCGCGGGCGGCGAGCGCGGGGGCGGCGTCCAGTTCGGCCTCCCGGATCGCGGCGGCGACCCTGGTCACCCGGTCGGCGGCGGCTCGGTGGCGCAGCACGGCCTCGGCGGCCTGCCAGGCGGAGTGCAGGGTGCGGGCGTCGGTGAGTTCGCGGCGCAGCGCGGCGGCCTCGCCGGTGGCGGCGGCCAGGGCCAGGCTGGCGTGCCGGTGGGTGAGTTCGGCGGCGATGAGGCTGTGCCGGGTGCGGTCGGTCTCGGCGGCGGTGACCGCTCCGGCGGCGGCGGCGACCTCGACGGCGAGGTCGTGGGCGCGGTCGCGTTCGGCGGCGGCGCGGGTGGCGAGGGCGTGGGCGAGCCGGCGGGTGCGGCGTTCGGCGGTGCGGTGGGCCTCGCGGACGCTCTCGCGGGCGGTGGTGGACTCCGCGATCCGCTCCAGCAGGTCCAGCGAGCCGGCCGTGAAGTCGCGTTCTGCGGTGAGTTCGGAGCGCAGGCCGAGCTTGGCGGCGAAGCCGTGCACGAGGTCGGCGAGGCCGTCGGTGTCCCGGGTGTCGGTGACGGCGCGCAGCAGCAGGTCGGTGAAGTCCTTGTCCTGCTTGACCGCGAAGAGGCCGGCCGCCTCGCCTTCGTCGGCGTTCATCTCGCGCTGGTAGCGGAAGAGTTCGGGGTCGAGGCCGAGGTCGCCGAGGTGTTCGGTCCAGCGGTCGTGGCCGTCCTCGAAGACCAGGTCGAGGTGCGGGTGGGCCTTGCCGGCCTCGGTGAGGGCGTCCCGGAAGCCCTTCATGGTGCGGCGGCGGCCGCGGGCCTTCTGGTCGCCGGCCAGGCTGATCCGCTCGGCGACCGGGAGGGAGTCGAGGGTGAGGCCGGGGCCGGGGCGGAAGGAGTACCAGGTCTCGGCGAACTTTCGGGGGTCGGAGGAGACCTGGCGGCCGCGCCACTCGCTGACCTTGCCGACCACGATCGGTTCGCCGGTGACGGTGTGCTGCCACTCCAGGGCGACGTGGCCGCAGTCGTCGGCGAGCAGGAACTTGCGGAGCACTCCGGAGCTGGCGCCGCCGAGGGTGTTGCGGTGGCCGGGGAGCATGACCGAGAAGATCAGCTTGAGCAGGACGGACTTGCCGCCGCCGTTCTCCAGGAAGAGGACGCCGGCCGGGGCGGGGCGGCGGACCGGGCCGTCGCCCTCCTCGCCGAACAGGCCGATCTGCTGGGGGGCCGGGTCGGCGACGGGCTCGCCGACGCCGCGCAGGTCGAGCACCGTGTCGGCGTAGCGGGCGCCGGCCGGTCCGATCGAGTAGAGGCGGACCCGGTTGAGCTCGTACATGTGCGGCGGTTCTCCAGGTGGCGGGTGGGTCGGCGGGTGCTGTCCGGTGGGGGCCGGGGTGCGGTGGGGCCGGAGTGCTTCGGGGGCGGGGGCGGTGGTGCGGGCGGCTAGAGGGAGTGGAACGGCAGGCCGGCGTCGGCGACCAGGTCGTCGCCGGTGTCCGGGGGCAGCAGCGAGGCGGTGCCGTCGGACACCGGGACGATGCCGAGGTCGAGGAGTTCGGCCATCGCGGCGCCGCCGGCCAGGTCGCGGACCTGGAGCTGGTAGCGGGCGGTGGTGCGGTAGGTGCCGCCGGCGTCGTCGGACACCTTCTGCAGGAAACCGGAGTCGACCAGGAACAGCACGGCCTTGGCGACGATGCCGATGGTGGAGCCGGAGAGCCTGCGGGCGTCCTTGGTGGCCCCGGTGGCGGTGCGCCGGGCCCAGACCCGCCAGGCGGCCTCCAGACCGGGGGCGTCGCTCTGCGGGTCGGTGTTGTCGCCGTCGGCGGCGGCCTGCTCCTCCAGGCGGCGGCAGGCCTGGCGGACGAAGGCGTCGATCCCGTTGACGGTGATCCGGCCGAGGTAGCCGTCGTCGGCGAGGTCCTCGGGGCGGGGGAAGGCCATCGCGGCGACGGCGAGGTGGGCGAGACCGTGCAGGAACCGGTCGGTGGACTCGGAGGCGGCGCGGCGGGAGTAGTCGCCCATCCGGACGGCGAAGACGGAGTCCTCGGCGGCGGCGACGGCCATCCCGGCGCGCGGGGAGACCTCCAGGACGACCAGGCCCATGCCGGTGGCGACGGCGTCGGCGAGCCGGGCGAAGGGCGGGTCCTCGCGGTGGCGGCGGACCAGTTCGGCGTACTCGGCGTCGCGGGCGGGGAGCAGCTTGGCCTGGAGACCGAAGGAGACCAGGCGGGCGGCGTCGGCGACGTCGGCCGGGGTGATCGGCGCGGGGGCGGCCGGTTCGGTCTCGGGCGCCCAGGACGTGTCGTGGTGGGTCGTCACGGGCGGTGCTCCTCGGGGGCGTTGCGGTGGTTCACGGGTGGGGTCGCGGTCCGGTTCGTGGTCGTGGTCTCGGTCGTGGTGCGCGGCCGGGGCAGCGCCGGGCGGCGGTCAGCCGGCGTCCTTGCGGTCGGCGGCCATCCCGACGGCGTCCAGCAGGGCGCTGCCGACGACGAGGTCGGCGCCGCCGAACTCCCGGTCGTGCAGCGGGGTTCCGTCGTCGACGGCGAAGAGCAGCCGCTCCTCGCCCTGCCGGTAGGCGGTGCCGACCGGCGGGCTGGCCGCGTGCACGGCCAGCAGGGCGACCAGGTAAGGGAGTTCCGGGTCCCGCGCGCGGGCCTCGGCGAGCAGGCCGGAGAGCCGGCGGGGCGCGTCGGCGGGCAGGTCGAGCAGGTCGAGGGCCGCCTCCAGCTGGGCCTCGGAGAACCGGCTGTCGTCCGGGGTGGCCACGAGGTCCGGGTCGGGCAGCTCGGCGCCGAGGTGCTCGCGCTCGACCGGCGGGGTGAGCAGCAGGTCGACCAGGTCGGCGACGCGCACCGAGAAGGGGGTGCGCAGGCCGGTGCCGCGGGCGAAGAAGGCGCCGGTGGGGCGGACGGCGTGCTCTATCGGAAGCCGCAGCACCGGGGCGAGCAGCTGGCCGTAGAGGTCGATGCCGCTGCGGGCGCCCGGGGTGGCGAAGGCCTGCCGGTCCTGTTCCGCGCGGAACAGCGGGCCGGCCTCCAGGAGCCGGGTCTGCAGCTGGGTGTGGCGGCGGATGCAGTCCTTGACGATGTCGACCAGCTCGGCGGCGCGGCGCTTGTGCTCCGGCTCCTCGGCCTCGTCCCGGGCCTTGCGGATGTTGGTGAGAATCGCGTTCTCGTGCCGGTAGCGGTCGGCGATGTGGTCGAGTGCCTCGTCGATGAGGTCCGGGATCGCCCCCATCCAGTCGACGGCGCGGACGTTGCGGCGGGTGGCCTCAAGAGCGCGGCGCAGCGTCTCGGCGTACTGGACGGTGCGGTAGCGGGCCTGCTCGGCGGCGAGCTGGGCGTCGGCCAGGCGGCCCCGGCGGATCAGGACCTCCAGCTTGACCTCGGCGGCGATCTGGGCGGAGGTGACGTCGGTGTCCAGCGCGCCGACCAGGACGTTCACCGCCTCGTCGGTGGTCCGCAGGTAGACGCCCCCGTCGGGGCCCGGGACCTCCTCGATCAGCTTGAAGTCGTAGTCGCGGCGGACGTACTCGCCCTCGCCGTTGAAGGTGCCGTAGACGGCACGGAAGCCGCGGTCGACGCTGCCGACGTTGATCAGCGACTCCAGCACCCAGCGGGCGACCCGCTGGTGCTCGGCCGCGGTCCGGGCCGGGGCCTGGGCGGCGACCCTGGGCAGCAGCCTGGCCAGCACCGTGTCCCGGTCGGCGCCGGTGTCGAAGTCCATGCTGAGGGTGACCAGGTCGATCGCGGCGAGGCCGACCTCGGCCATCGCGTAGCCGCCGTACTCGCCGGCCAGCATGACCTTGCGGTTGTCGAGGTCGTGCAGCGGCGCGGTGCAGGCCAGCGCCTTGAGCCGGCGGGCCAGGCCCTCGTCGGCGGCGGGGCCGGGCGCGGGCCGCGCGGCGGCGGACCCGGCGGGCGGCCGGGGGCCGTGCTCGGTGGGCTGGTCGGCGATGACGGTCACGGTGGACAAGACTAGAGGCAGGTGCCGACATCGACCGAAACGGACCTTCCGGACAGCCGGGCGCCCGGCTCCGGACACCGGTTCCCGCCCGGCGGGAACGGGCCCGCGCCGGAGCGGGCGGGCGGTTCTAGAACCGGCTTTCGAGAAAAGGCCTGCACCACTCCCCCCTCTCGACCATGATGCTTCATATGATCACCAGACTGGTTCGAGGCGGCCTCGCCGCCGCACTGGCCGTGACCACCCTCACCACCGGCGCGGCCCTGGCCGCCCCCGCCACCGCCGCGACCACCACCGTGAGCGGCCCCGACGTCACCGTGACGCAGGCGGGCAACTACCCGATCTTCCCGGTGGACTCCACCAACTTCGCGGTGACCTGGAAGTCGACCGGCACCGCGGACGTCACCGGGGTCACCCGGCTGACCGTCGACCTGCCGCCCGGCCTGACCACCGACGGCGCGCTGATGTACTCGACGCCCTACGACTACACCTTCAGCCAGACGGTCTCGCCCGACGGCCGTCGGCTGGAGGCCGTGTTCACCGGCACCCGGGCCCCCGGCCGCAGCGACTTCATGAAGGTCATGGTCCGCTCGCACGGCACCCCGCCGTCCGGCGTGATCACGGTGACCGCGGCCAACAAGGACGACGTCGACCCGTCCGACAACGTCTCCCGCTACCAGCTCGGCAGCGGCCTGCTGCCGGCGGTGACCCCGGCCGCGCCGACCGTCACCGGCACCACCCCGGGCACCGGCCCGGCCGCGGGCGGCACCGCCGTCACGATCAGCGGCACCGGTCTGACCAACGGCTTCGCCCTGTTCGGCAACACGCCGGCCACGGGCAGCTGCACCGCCACCGCCTGCACCGTCACCGCCCCGGCCGGCACGGGCAGCGTCCCGGTCACCCTGGTGACCCCGGGCGGTTCGGCCGCCGCGTCGTCCTTCACCTACACCCCCTGATCGCACCCGGCCGCGGCCGGACCCGACCGGCCGCGCACCGAGCCCGGTACCCCCTGCGGGTACCGGGCTCCGGCGTTCGCGCGCGGGCCCGGGGAGAGTCGGGCACGTTCCCGTCCGCCGATCGCCGCGGCGTTCCGGGGTCCGGTCAAGGCCCCGGTGCGCGGCGTCCGGGTGATCCACCGGGCCTTGCCCGCGCGCCGGGACCGTCCCGCCCGCACCGATCCGCGGCCCGCCGCGGGACGTTCCGCCCGGCCGGCGGTTCCTCGCCGTGCCGTTCGGGACCGTGGGTGCCGAACCGCTGCCGCTCGTGCCGCGTGCAGCGGCCAACCGCCCGGCGGGCGCAGGCGCGCGCGGGGTGGGGACACGGCGGGCGGGGCCGGGACGGCCCGGAGCGTGACGAGCGGGGCCGCGACGGGGGACGGGCACCGGCCGGCCGCCCCCGCGGGCCGACCGCCACCGGACGGACGAGCGGCGCGCGGCGGCCCCCTGCCCAGGCCCTACCATCTGGCTCAACAGCTGCTGGGAGGCGGACGGGCGTGGCCGATGCGGTGATCGATCTCAATGCGGACCTCGGTGAGGGGTTCGGACGCTGGACGCTGACCGACGACGAGGCGCTGCTCTCCGTCGTCACCAGCGCCAACGTCGCCTGCGGCTTCCACGCCGGGGACCCGTCGACCATGCGCCGGGTCTGCGCGCTCGCCTCCGAACGGGGCGTGCGGATCGGCGCCCAGGTCTCCTACCGGGACCTCGCGGGCTTCGGCCGCCGGGCGATGGACGTGCCGCCCGACGAGCTGGCCGACGAGATCGCGTACCAGATCGGCGCCCTCCAGGTCTTCGCCCGCGCCGCCGGCTCCCGGGTCTCCTACGTCAAGCCGCACGGCGCCCTGTACAACCGGGTGGTCTCCGACGCCGAGCAGGCGGAGGCGGTGGTCGCCGGGATCCTGCGGGCGGGGGCGGTCTGCGACGGCCCGCTGCCGGTGCTCGGCCTGCCGGGCTCCCGGCTGCTGACCGTCGCCGAGGGCGTCGGGCTGCCGGTCGTCACCGAGGCGTTCGCCGACCGCGCCTACACCTGGGCCGGCACCCTCGTCCCGCGCCGGGAGCCGGGCGCCGTGGTGCACGACCCCGGGACGGTGATCACCCGCGCGGTCGGCATCGCGCGCGACGGGACCGTGGAGGCCGTCGGCGGCGAACCGATCGGCGTCGAGGCCCGCTCGCTCTGCGTCCACGGCGACACCCCCGGCGCCGCGCAGCTCGCCTGGCGCATCCGGGGCGCGCTCGCCTCGGCGGGCGTCCGGGTGGAGGCCTTCGCGTGACGGCGGCGGGCGGGCGGGCGGGGGACGACGGCCGCCCGGGAGTCTCCGGACCGGGCGTCACCGTTCGCCGGGTGGGTGAGCGGGCGCTGCTGGTGGAGCTCGCGGACACCGCCGAGGTCACCGCACTCTACGGCTGGCTGCGCGAACGGCGGTCGGCCGGCGGGCTGCCCCGGGTGGAGGAGATCGTGCCCGCCGCCCGGACCGTCCTGCTCGACGGCGTGACCGACGTCGACGCGCTGACCGCGCTCCTGCGCGCGGCCCGCCCCGGCGGGCCGGCGTCCGCCGCGTCCGGACCGCTGGTCGAGGTGCCCACCGTCTACGACGGCGCGGACCTCATGGAGATCGCCGGCCTCTGGGGCGTCTCGCCCGAGGCGGCCGTCCGGATCCACACGGAACCCGAGTACGTCGTGGCGTTCTGCGGCTTCGCGCCCGGCTTCGGCTACCTCACCGGCCTGCCCGCCGCCTACGGGGTGCCCCGGCGGGCCACCCCGCGCAGCGCCGTCCCGGCGGGCTCGGTCGCCCTGGCCGGCCCCTACACCGGCGTCTACCCGCGCTCCTCCCCCGGCGGCTGGCAGCTCCTCGGCCGCACCGCGCTCCGCCTCTGGGACACCGACCGCACCCCCGCCGCCCTCCTCGCCCCGGGCACCCGCGTCCGCTTCACCCCCACCCGGGAGGGCGCCCCGTGAACACCGCCCGGTGCGACGGGGCCACGGGGCTGCGCCCGGCAGGCACCGGCGCCCCGGGCCGGAGTGCGCCGGCGGCGGGTGGCGGCCGAACCCGCGACGGCGGCACCCGGCCGGACAGCGCGAGGAGCCGGACCGGACCGCCACCGCAACGCCGCCGGGCCCTCCCGCCGGACCGCACGACCACGACGGCCCCGGCCGGCCGCCCGGGCGCGACGCCGACGGCCCCGGTACGGAGCGCCCGGCCCCCCCGAGCGGACGGGGACGGACGAGGCACCGCAGACAACGGAAGGGATCGCACGATGACGGACGGGCCGGACGCGGCGGGCCACTGGACGAGCACGGTGACGGACGGCCCGGCCGTGACGGCGCACGCGCCGGCGGACGCGCTCGTCGTGGAGCGGCCGGGGCCGCTCAGCACCGTGCAGGACCTCGGACGGCGCGGCGTCGCCCACCTCGGGGTGCCCCGCGCGGGGGCGCTGGACGGGCCGGCGCTGCGGGCCGCCAACCGCCTGGTGGGCAACGCGCCCGGGACCGCGGCCCTGGAGACCACGCTCGGCGGCCTCGCGGTGCGTGCGCTGCGGCCGCTGCTGGTCGCGGTGACCGGTGCGCCGTGCCCCGTGCGCGTGGACGGCCGGCCCGCCGCCTGGGGTGCTCCGGTGCCGGTGCCCGCCGGGGTGGTGGTCGACGTCGGCGCCGCGACGGCCGGGGTCCGCGCGTACCTGGCGGTGGCGGGTGGGATCGCCGTCCCGCCGGTGCTGGGCAGCCGCTCCGCCGACCTGCTGTCCGGGCTGGGTCCGGCCCCGCTCGCCGTCGGCGACCGCTTGCCGGTCGGCCCGCCGGGGCCGCGCGGACGGGGACCGGAGCTGGTTCCGCTCCCCGCTCCCCCGGCCGTCCTGGTGCTCCGGCTGCGGCCCGGCCCGCGCGCCGACTGGTTCGCCCCGGAGGCCGCGGACCTGCTCGCCCGCGAGCGCTACCTGGTCGCCCCGGAGAGCAACCGGATCGCGCTGCGCACCGAGGGCCCGCCGCTCCCCCGCGCCCGGGACGGCGAACTGCCCAGCGAGGGAATGGTGCTGGGTGCCGTGCAGGTCCCACCGGACGGACGGCCGGTGGTCTTCCTGGCCGATCACCCGACCACCGGCGGCTACCCGGTGATCGGCGTCGTCCCGCCCGCCGACCTCGCCGCCGCGGCCCAGGCCCGCCCGGGCACGCCGGTCCGCTTCGTCCTCCTCCGGAGCCCCGCGGGCTGACGGCGGGCGCCCGGCGCGAGGACCGGCCGCGGGCCTGCCGCACCCCACCCCCGCCGGGACCGGTGGGTGACCCGGCCCGCCCCTCCGCCGACCCGCCCCTCCGCCGACCCGCCCCTCCGCCGACTCGCCGGAACCGACCTGTCGGAACCGACCCGCCGACGCCCCGACAACGCTCCCACCGGCACCCGTCGGAGCTCGGCCACAACCCCGGCCCCGTCCGCAACGCCGCCCCCTACCGCCCCGACAACGCTTCCGCGACGGCCCGTTGGACCTCGCCCACGGCCACCTCCCCGTCCTCGACGTCCCAGAGGACGTTCTGCAGGACGCGGGCGAGGGTCCAGCGGACGGCCCGGTCGCGGTCCAGACCGAGGCGGTCGGTCATCAGGTCGAAGCGGCGGCGCACCGCGCGCGGCAGGTCACCGGTGGCGGTGAGGTCGGCCCACCGGTTGCACAGCGCCGGGAGCAGCTCGAACCCCGGGTCACCGGCCAGCGGTTTGGGGTCGATGGCGAGCCAGGCGGCCCGGCCGCCGGGTGCCGGCGGGGCGAGGACGTTGCCGTGGTGGAGGTCCCAGTGGAGCAGCCGGTCGCCGGGCTCGGGCCGGACCTCGCGCAGGGCGGCCGCGAGGTCGGCGAGGAGCAGACGGTCGGCCGCCCCGGTCAGCGCGCGGACCGCCCCGGGAACGCCGGCGAGCATGCCGTCCGCGACGTCCGCCAGGCTCCGCAGCCCGGCCGGGGCGCGGTGGGAGGTCAGCTCCGCGAGCAGCCCGGCCAGGACCTCGGTGGCGGCCAGGTCGTCGGGGACGGCGAGCAGGGAGCGCGCGGGGTCGAGGCGTTCCAGCAGCATCGAACCGGTGGCGGGGTCGTGGTCGAGCAGCCGGACGGCGCCCCGGCCGTCCCAGGCGCGCAGGGCGATCGGCTCGCCCGCCGTCTCCTCGTCCACGGGCTGGAGCTTGAGGACGGCCGGTGTGCCGTCGGCCCGCCGGACCGGCAGGACCAGGCCGACGACGCCGTGCGCGGGCGGGCCGTCGGGGCGCAGGTCCCAGCTCTCCGTCAGCTCCGCCGCCAGGGCGGGGAGTCGTTCGGCCCAGGCGTGCCCGGCGGCCCCGTGGAACTCGGTGAGGGAGGCGGCGAGCGCCCCGGGAACCCGGATCGTCATGGCGGACGGACTCCTCGCTTCGGCGGTGCGGCAGGCGGCCCGACGAGCGGGCCCGGCAGGCGAGCTCGGCAGGCGGGCCCGACGAGCAGGTTCGGGAGACGGTCCGACGGCCCCCTCACGGACGGCCCACCGGAACGACGCTACGCCGACGCGGCCGCGACGGCCGCCGCGAAGCCGTCCGGATTGTCGATCATGATGTTGTGCCCGCAGCCCGGCACCGCCGCCAGCACCACGCCCGCCTCCCGGAGGCGGTCCGCCCCGGGCAGTTCGCCGTCGGCCGCGGGGAAGAGGAAGGTGCGCGGCAGGTCCAGGCCGTGCAGTTGCTCGCGCAGGGCCGGGACGGTGGCCCGGCAGCGGTGGACGGCGCTGCGGTGGAGCGCCTCGGGCCCGGCCAGCCGCATGGTGGCCCACCAGAACGGGCCCGCCCACCGCTCGGCCCGCTCGCGGCCGCCGGCCAGGAACTCCTCCTCGGTGAGGCTCGCCAGCCCGCCGGCGCCGGGCCCGGGGCTCGGCTCGACCGGGTCGATCACCGCGTCGACCAGCACCAGGGAGCCGACCAGCCCGGGGTGCCGGTGGGCCAGCGCGATCGCGACCGCGCCGCCCAGGCTGTGGCCGATCACCTCCACCCGTTCCGCGCCGGCCGCGCGGACGGCCGCCGCGACGGCGTCGGCGTGCGCCTCCAGGGTGTACGGGAAGTCGGCGGGCCGGTCGCTGATGCCGAAGCCGAGCAGGTCGAGCAGGAGCGAACGGCGCCCGGTGAGCAGCGGATGGGCGACGGCCCCGGCGTAGTAGACGGGCGAGCTGGCGCCGAGGCCGTGCAGGTAGAGGCGGGCGGGCTCACGGCCGGGGATCTCCACCCAGCGGATCCGGTCGCCGTTCGGGGTGACGGTGGCGTCGCGCACGGTGGTGCTCCTCGCGAGGTCGGTGGGGCGGCGCCCCGGGCCGTTCCGCGGGTGCCGGACCAGACAATACATCGTCATCGAGGTACAGCTACATCGATGCATTCGGTCCGGGATCTGACAGAGTGACCTCATGCTGAAGCTCGCGATCCTCGGGTTCCTCCACGACCGGCCCCTGCACGGCTACGAACTGCGCCGCCACCTCGCGGCACTCACCGGTCACGTCCGGCCGATCAGCGACGGCACCCTCTACCCGGCGATCAAGCGGCTGGAGGCGGACGGCCTGCTGGTGCGCGCCACCGAACCCGGCGCGGCGGCCGCCCCCCGGCACACCCTGCGACTCACCGACGCGGGCCGGGCCGCCCTGCTGGACCGGCTGCGTGCGCCGGACGACCTGGACGTCAGCGACGAGAACCGCTGGTTCACGGTGCTCGCCTTCCTCCGCCACCTCGACGGCGAACCGGCCGCGCAGGCCGCCGTGCTCCGGCGCCGCCTCGCCTTTCTCCGCGAACCGGCCAGCTTCTTCTACGACGGCACCCGGCCGGTGGTCGCCGAGGAGGTCACCGACCCGTTCCGCCGCGGCATGCTGCTGATCGCCCGCGCGACCACCACCGCGGAGCTGGACTGGCTGCGCACCACCCTCGCGGAGCTCGACCGGACCTCCTGAGCACGCACGGGAACGCCGCGGCCCGCGCCGACCCCCTTCGAGGGCCGGTGCGGGCCGCGGCGTCCGGTCCGACGGGCAGCGCGGGCGGGACGCTCAGTGCTGGTGGTAGGCGTGGACCACGGCATGGCCGCGCCCCTTGCCGATCATCCACTTGTTGACCGGGACGGTCAGGACGAAGGCCAGCGCCAGCGAGCCGGCGAGCGCGACCCAGAAGAGGAGGTTCCCCAGGCCCGCGTCCATCGCGCCGGGCACGGTCACCATCACGCCGTTGTCGATGATCTCCATGACGATGATCGAGACGGTGTCGGCGGCCAGCGCGACCTTGACCGCGGTACGGACATCCAGCCCCGCCCGGAGCACGCCGCGCACGGTCAGCGCGTAACCGAAGACGAAGGCCAGCAGCACCGAGAGCACGACGGTCGCACCGTTGCCCAGCCCGAAGGCGGTGCCGAGCACCATGCCGAGGATCTCGCCGATGGCGCAGCCGGTGAGGCAGTGCAGGGTCGCCTGCGCCGCGGCCTTCCAGGTCACGCCCCCGCCGGCGTGCGCCCGGGCGTGGTGCGCGTGCTTCTCGTGGCCTTCGTGACCCGCATGGTCCGCATGCTCCGCGTGAGCCCGGTGACCGCCGTGCTCGTGGCCGGCGTGCTGCTGGTGGTCGTGCTGGGCGGGGTGTGCCATGTCGTCCTCCACGTGCTCGTTCTCTCGGCCGTGCTGCCCGGTACGTCGTTGACTATATACCCCCCAGGGGTATCGACCAAGCATCGTTCCGCACGCCCTCTTCCGCTCGTCCCGCCACCGTGCTCCGATGGTTCGCATGGCCGACGAACAGCACCACGCACCCGGGGACGGGCCGCACCGCGCACCGCACGACGACGGTCCCCGGCAGCCCGCCCGGCACCGCCCGGGCCACCGCGGCACCGGTCCGGGCCCGATCACTCCGGACGGCTGCGCGGTCGAGATGTACGAACGCCTGCCGGTCCGCGACGAACCGCAGGTGATCGCCGGCGCCGTGCCGCCCGGCGCCGGCCTGCTGGAGCTCGGCTGCGGCGCGGGCCGGATGACCCACCCCCTGCTGGAACTGGGCTTCCGGGTGACCGCCGTCGACGAGTCCCCCGAGATGCTGGAGCGGGTCCGCGGGGCCCGCACCGTGCGCAGCCCGATCGAGCGGCTGGACCTCGGCGAGCGCTTCGACGTCGTGCTGCTCGCCTCCTTCCTGATCCACACCGGCAGCCCGGAGGTGCGCCGGGGGCTGCTGGAGACCTGCCGCCGGCACGTCGCCCCGGACGGCTGCGTGCTGATCCAGCGGGAGGGCGAGGACTGGCACACGGACGTGCCGCGCGAGCGCCCGCTCGGGAACGGCGGGCTGGTGCGGGTGGCCTCGGCCACCCCGCTCGGCGACGGCGTCAACGAGGTCCACGTCGAGTACGAGTTCCCGGACGCCCGGTGGACCCAGACCTTCCGGTCCCGCCCGATGGACCGGCCGGAGTTCGAACGGGCGCTCGCCGCGGGCGGGCTGGTGGTCGAGGACTACCTGACCGAGGACGGCACCTGGGTGCGGGCCCGTCCCGTCGCCGGCTGACCGGAAGTGCCCCGCGGGCCCCGAGAACGACCCCCGGGAGTGGGGGGCGCGCGACAGCCCGTCACCTGAACGGCGTAGCATCAGGCGGACGCCGGGCCCGCGCGCGGCCCGAGCGCCGGGCGGGACCGGTGGTTCGCCTGCCACCGGACCGCGCCGCTGGACCGCGCCGGCCGGTTCGCAGGACCGTTCCCGCACCGACCAACAAGGAACGCTTCATGCGCATCGAGCGACGGATACCCCGGGCGGGTGTCCGGTGATCGACTGGTTCCACGGGGCCGTCCTCGGCCTGATCCAGGGACTCACCGAGTTCCTGCCGATCTCCTCCAGCGCCCACCTCCGGCTCTTCCCCGCCCTCCTGGGCTGGCAGGACCCGGGCGCGGCGTTCACCGCGGTGACGCAGCTCGGTACCGAGACGGCGGTCCTGATCTACTTCCGCCGCGACATCGCCTCGATCGTGAAGACCTGGACGCTCTCGCTGTTCAAGCCCGCGCTGCGCTCGCACCAGGACGCGCGGATGGGCTGGTTCGTGATCATGGGCACCCTGCCGATCGGCATCCTGGGCAAGCTGTTCCAGGACACCATCGAGCACGACCTGCGCGATCTGCGGATCATCGGCACCACGCTGATCCTGTTCGGCGTGGTCCTGGCGGTCGCCGACCGCACCCGGGCCGTCCGGTACGCCAAGCCGATCACCGAGCTGACCCTGCCGCACGCGGCGGGCTACGGCATGGCCCAGGCGCTCGCGCTCATCCCTGGCGTGTCCCGCTCCGGCGGCACGATCAGCGCCGGTCTGCTGCTCGGCTACAGCCGCGAGGCGGCGGCCCGGTACTCGTTCCTGCTGGCGATCCCGGCCGTGCTGGCCTCCGGCGTGCTGGAGCTGTTCAAGATCGGCGAGGGCCCGGCGCCGGCCTGGGGGCCGACCATCCTGGCCACCCTGATCGCCTTCGCGGTCGGCTACGCGGCGATCTCCTGGTTCCTGAAGTACATCTCGAACAACAGCTTCATGCCGTTCGTGATCTACCGCATCGCGCTCGGCGTCCTGATCATCGTCCTGGTCTCGGTCGGCACGCTGGCGCCGGACGCCGGCGTGGTAGCCAAGTAGCCGGGAGCACGTGACGGGCAGCGCGTCGCAGGAGCGCGTGACGGGCAGCCGGGCAACCGGAAAGTAGAACGCGGTTCCACTCCGGAACGACGAAGCGGGCCGGTCCACCGACAACGGTGGAACCGGCCCCGGCATGGGGGTGGGAGGGGGGGCCCGGGCCCGCACCCCGGGGAGCGGACGGGGGGGGGGGCCCGGGCCCGCGGCAGCCGGGGGCCGCG